>JAFMIS010000389.1 GCA_017853915.1 bacterium | reverse complement strand
GAGATCGTATCTCCGACACCAGTTGAGCCATCTCCCGGGCCCCCAGTTGGTCAGCCGTTCCTGCGTCGCTCATATGGGGACATGCCGGCTGAACAAAGGGAAATACGGTCAATATCTCGCGGGCGTTACTAACACTAACGCATGCGGGAGGTGGGTCTTCTCCCCAGTGAAAACTGTGTGTAGAACTCCCATCCTTTTTGTTCCTCTTCCTGAGAGTAAAAAGAGCCGATGCCCTTGCTAATTGGCATAGATTTTTTGTGCCTGCGTCAGAGCTACTTTTTATCCTGTGTGCTCAGGCTGCTTTTAAAGAAATAAACATCCCAGATAGGAATGATGACACCGCGCTTTGAACCTTGAGCAAAAAGGTGGCAGGTATGAGAAGAGCGGGAAGAGCCCCCTCGATTAGGTGAGCTAATCGAGGGGGCTGGCCGAGACGAAGAGTCACGACTGAACTACCAGTTTTGGTTATACTGGTTTTGTTGCTGTTGTATCCGCTGCGCCTCCTCTTGCTGCATTCGCTGATGATGGAATGCGGCATCGGCTTGACGGCGGCGCTCTTCTTCTTCGCGCTGTTTCTGTTCTTGATAACGGCGCTGCTGCTCGTACCAATCTTCACTCATTTTAATCACCCCCTTTCTAAAACCTTTTGGGTTAACCTTTGATAAGACACGGTGTCTCATCCACATGCGGATAGTGTCATCGTTCGCGAGATTCAGTGTACGGAGAGGAAATCAGAAATGGTTTCCCCAGAGCCCTCTGTACTGCGCTTCTAACACTCTGAACGGTCAGGGTCGCAGGGTACATATGTAGTGCGCCTGTGCTACTGGAGCTTATACCGAGGCTCATCGATGTGGTCTCCTTGTAGAGCCTGGCCTACATCTAGGGGGTCAGACGTGAGCGTGTGATGACGAACCCTAAAACAACTGGAAACGCTCAGCACGGCCTGTGGCTGAGTATGTCCGAATGACCATTGATCTCTTCGTGGATCAAATGAGTCTTAAGTGTGGAGTTAGGTGGCCGCAATCTCTGTAGTGATGAATCCTGATGATAGAGGGGGGTTGCTTGACTAGGACAAAACTTAAGCGAGACTCCGCGATATCACGCGGGTGATATATTTCGGTATGCGTCTTGCGTGTCAATGCGCCACGGGCTACCGCCTTGTGCGGTAGTCTTGTGGATTACCTCATCGCTGGGGCTTGTAGTGGCATGATTTCCATAGTTAGCTTGGCGGGTGTGCCGGCCTTGTCTACAAACTGAAAATTCAAGGAGCCCTGGTCAACTCTTGTCACAGAAAGTTTTAGGTTGGGTCGTAGGATGTCGTTGGTCGTGCGAACGTAATTGTGAGATAGGGCACTCACTACAGCGCTCAATCCAGGATCCTGAGTAGCCGCTTTATAGGTATCGGGGGTGATGGCATCTGCGGTAGGAACTTTTTTGGGGTCGAAGGCGAATTTCACTTTGAGAGTATCTGTTTCGACAGTCATCGTTGCAAAAGAGCCTTCAGGAATATTGCCGCGACCTATTTGGTCAAGTCCCATGGAGACGATGTGAAGAGCTTCTGCCTCGGATGGATTAAACAGTCCGGCTTGGGCCTTCTCTATAGGCACCCGGATACCAATTCCATTGTATACCTGTCCTGTAACCTTCATTTGGGTCATGTTCACGGGGGCAGGAGGCGTGGTGGCCGGGGTGGGTTTTGGGGCGGGTTGTGGAGCTGGTAGCCCGGGTTGTGGCACAGCACCAGGGGCCTTTGACCTGGAACTCTCTACCAAAGTATTTAGTTTGCTCAGCTGCTGTGACACTCCGGTTAAATGTATCCGGCTTTCACTCGATATTTTCTTCGAGTCCATTTGATCGATAAAAGCGCTATCAAACCATCCGGCCCCAACGTTTGTTGTCAGAGCCCCGAGAAGATCTTTGCGGGTGTTGGATTGAGCTCCTAAGAATTCTTGGGCTGCGTCCGGACTGCCTACCTGGGTGATAATAGCATCCAAGCCTCTCTCGTATATCTGTCGCAAATTCGAGAGGGAGATCGTTCCAGGCTCTGGTCTTAGTTGCGGCTCAATTATATTCGGCCTCTCTGCTTGCGCGGGTCTTGGCGCGGGAGCAGGCTCCGCTGGCTGGGGAGTGCTAGTGGAGCTACCAGGCTTTACTTCAGGCTTGCCCTCGACTGCCCCCAAGTCTCTCAGTTTTTGAAAATTATCTGCGGTGATCGCTACATCGATAGCTATCTTCGGGTCCTGACCACGCAATTGTTCTAGCTGGCGTAAAGTTTTGCCACAGATCTTTTCCATATCGCGAGAGGCTTTTTGGTAAAGCGCGCTCGCTTGATCTATTGTCTTGCCGTCCTGTTCGAACGGAAGGCCTTCCGTCGCGAACTTATAAAGTTTATCGACCGGAACCTTCACGGTTTTAAGCGACACGCCAAGTTCGCTGAGTTGGGCAGAATTATCCGCAGTGATTGCTATCCGCTGTGTAGCTCCTATTCCTCGTTTTTGCTCGAGTGTGTCAAGGTCCAGTCCAAATAAATCATTGGCTTTAGCAGAGGCGGC
>JAFMIS010000388.1 GCA_017853915.1 bacterium | reverse complement strand
GAGATGACTCGAAGGGCCATGGGATCGAAATTGACCTTGATCTCCAGTTTTCCGGAGACTGGGATCGGTCTGGCATTCGGCGCTTCATTGCAGACAGCGTAGCGCGCTCTGACTGGCGAACAAAGGCATGCGTTGGTATCCCAACACGAGATCTGATTTCGGAGGTCGTTTTGCCTAATGGGGAGTACGCCCAAGTCGCGCCGGATGAAAAGGTAGCTGAGTGGACGCCAAACATCATAGGGGTTTTTGATTTGAACACAATGCCGCAAGTAGAGGGAGGGCTTGCGCATCATGAAACATTTATGCGGGAACTCCTCGAGTTTCTCCGAAGGGAGTGGAGAGCACCGGACTCTCCGATTGCGGCACAGATCGTTCACAACGGGCGAGTCGTTAAGTCGGCGCTCTCTCAAGGCCGATCAACAGGCGACTCAACAGCTCACGCCGAAATGGTAGCTTTACGAGAGGCATCTCGTGAGTTCGGTCGCCAACAACTCAAGGAATCCTGGTTGTATTCGACACATGCTCCCTGCCAAATGTGCCGCGAAACCGCGCTGGAGTGTGGAGTCAGAGGAATCGTCTGGGCGATAGATTCGCTCGACGCCCCGAAGTACTACAAGGAACCAGCCATCGACATTATCAGCGCCCTCCGAAATCGGCGCTCGCCCATACTTTATCGGGGAATAGTTCGTGACGAGGCGTTGAGTCTCAGCTCGCGGCTTGAGAGTCAGCTTCCTGTGGCCTCGGCGACCAAGTCGCCCGACAAGTTGGTCCAAGAAGTGGGCGTGCAAGAGCTGTACTCTGCAGTTGCGGGCGAATATCACGACCACGAGCTTCATCCCGTATCTTTCGCCACTGCTCAGTTGCAAAAGCGGTTGCGGGCTGAACTGGCGGCCACCGTTTCTGGGCCTATCTTGGACGTAGGTTGCGGGCCTGAGATGCCGCCGGTTTCGGGTCGCTTCGTCGGGGTTGATATCAGCCCCGGAATGGTTGCAGAGCGACGCCGACGGGCCCCAGATGAGGAGAGTATGGTGGGAGACGCCCGGGACCTGAGGCTTGAGGGTCGGCAATTTAGCGCCATATTTGCCGGCCTAGTCCTTGACCACGCTGAATGCCTGTCTACAGTTGCGGCTCAATTTTCAGAAGTTCTCCTGCCAGGTGGAAGTGTTTGGCTGACTCTGCTCTCACCTGGAAAGCTGCCGGAACAGGTTTATAATGGAGACCGATTGCGGTTTCTATCATCGAGTGGAGTCATGTACCAAACTCCTATCCATCGATGGGAGGAGCCTGCAATACGAGACGCTTTCAGTGGTAGCTTTGACATGGTTGGATACGATGCAATACCTCTAGGTATTCGGTCATTTACTCTCAACGTGTTCAAGCTTCAGCGCAAAGGGGTCTAAGAGCGGTATCTTTTTATCCCTGTAGTAGACCAGGCGTTTCTCTATGCAGGTGTCTGCTTTCTCCACCTTCATTTATAACCTCTTGTTTGCTTCGCAAAATAGGCCCTCATGAGCAAGAAGATGAAATACCTCTCTCCGGGGAGGGTATCGTTTTGCGCGTTTTGCAGACCGCCAGCCACCTGAGGCACGTAGGCCAGAAGACTTCCGCTTACGCGGACACTACGACAGACTAGCAAGAGCCTTGCAACCAGCCCCAGCAGCAACGAGCATTTTCGTAAGCGCTGCTCGTTTTATGAGTTGGTTTGACTCACATGCATACAAGCTCTCGTAGGGGCTAGCGCCTCTCAGAGCATGTCGCCCATTAGCGCCACAGTGGTCATACCGAGAGCCGCGGGGAGTCGATACACGGTACCTGATGAGGCACGCGGTGCCACGGTTATCTAACGAGTAATTCAGGAATATGCCCGTATGAAAATTATTCCAACTTCAATTGCGCTCGTGCTGTGCCTTGGAGCTGTCGCTACTCTAGGTGCCGTGTACCATGACCAGCGAGGTCGGGAGAGGTTGGTCATGTCCGGAACGATCTCGGCGCGATTCGCGAATGAGGCCTGTGCAGTTTTATCGCCGGCGGGGATGGCGCGGGCTGGCCTCGACGCCCAGATTTTGAATAATGGGGTCTTAGATGAGGTTGAACGGCGAGCGATCGAACAGGGGTGTGCCCTTGAGGCTGTCGCTACAGCCCCAAACGGAATGCGCCTCACGGACGTCTTTTTAACGTTGCTGCGCTCGGAGGTTCCCTCAGGTGAAGCGCGGCTTTTTAGTGTGCCAAGTCGTACTGACGCCCAAGGGATCGCCACGTGGTATTTCAAGCCGATTCCCAACACTCATTTTCGCTATCAAGTTATCAGCCCGAATCCCGTAGGTCAGAGTGTTCGCTCAAACTCACTGGAGCTTCAGCTTTGCACCGGCGAGGAGAGCGAGAATCTTGCTGAGCCAGATCGTAGAGCGGATGTTGGGCGAGGATGCCGAGCCCGATAATCGCTCTGGGCTAGGACACCGCGAGATTGTTAACACTCCCGATAATGTGACGATTTATTAAGGCGAAAAGCGCTGTTTTTGCGTCGGGGAGAGCCTTGATACAAAACTTTTACA
>JAFMIS010000387.1 GCA_017853915.1 bacterium | reverse complement strand
GAGACGGAGCTACCGTCAAATCCGACCTGAAATGTTAAATCCTCGCCATTGCTCAAGAGCCGTAGGCCATTAAACTGTGTGGTCACAGCGATGCGCTCAACTTCACTCGTTAGGGCCGTGAACTCATTCTGAAGGGCCGAGCGTTGTGTATTGTCGTAAATACCATTGGCGCTCTGCTCAGCGAGTTCCGACAGTCGGTTCAGTACATTACCGATCTGTCCAATCGCTTGGTCAGCTATGGTTATGACAGAGATGGCGTCATTGGCGTTGCGAATCGCGACGGAAGCGATGGTTGATTCAGAGCGCAGATTCTCGGCGATGGCCAGACCCGCGGCGTCATCGGCAGCTCTGTTAATGCGCAATCCACTCGCGAGGCGGTTGTAGGCTTGATTCAAACGCGAGCCGCTCTCCTGAAGATTTCTTTGGGCCGCTAGCGATGGAAGGTTTGTGCGTATGTTAATTCCCATAATATTTTCTCCTGAGCTTGATCCCCCGTGGGTGAGGGAATCAAAAGCTGTCCTTAAAAACTCTGGTCACATCCATGCAACCCAACGGCAAACTTTGCCGTTTTCCGATTTGTAGCCAAGTAAGAGCAAGGAGCTTGCCAAACTCACCCTATCCTATTGGCGCCATGGGCTCTCCTGTCGTAATCCTCTGAAAAAATTATTGAATAAACGGACTGCTGAACTAGAAAAGCTTCTTACCCTCTAACACTCGATGGACATAATCCCTGGTGGAACGAGGAAGAAATGGAGCGACATGGTCGTAGTGTGCCGGGTCTTTTCCTATCTTCTCCGTCCGGGTTTGAGCGGACGCCACGCGCCCCTCGCCCGCGTTAAAGGCGGCTACAGCTAACTTTTCAAGGGAACTATCATCAGCCGCCGCACGAGTTTGAAGCTGATTAGGTAGCTCAGTCGGGCTTCGGAAGATGTCGTGGAGGTACTTAAGATAGGAGGTCCCCAATTTAATATTAAGGTCGGGGTTGAATGGGTCATAGTCTGCCGGATCGATCTCAGCCTTGGTCATCAAATGACGGCCAGTGGTATCCAGCAACTGAAATAATCCTTTCGAGGCATGGCCGTCTGTACTAACTGCCTTAGTATTAAAACTTGATTCTGCGCTCACAACCGACTGAGCTAATGCGGGGTCTAATCCTATCTTAGTGCTGGCGGAGACCAAGCGAGCCCGAATCTCTTGTTTATCCAGTTGAGGTATCCCAGCTATCGGCGCGGCGTCGACCGCGACTCTCTTAGCCTCAATGACTGTCGGAGTTTTGACAGTGCCAGGGGTCATGGGCACCGCTATTGGCGCGGCCTCCTCGGGTGTCAGCGGGGTCATCGGCGCCATATGCAGGGATGGATCGTCCATGCGCAAACTCGCTCGCAAATCCTCCATGGGATCCCTGGGGGCCTGGCGAGGAGTATATACCTCTGTCTTCTGAGGCTTAAACTCCGTGGTTTCAGTGGGTTGTAACAGCAAGCTGCCCAAATCGTTCTCGAACTCAGCATTGTCCTGATTGCCGACGGGTTTGCTCGAAGCCTGTAGGAGATTCGCGACCTCCTTGTAGCGTGCTGCAAAATCAATCTTCATAGGCACTGGGTATCCTTTCCCCTCCGGGAGTCTTCCTTGTTCCCTACGGGGTGTAGTGCAGGGGACGTGCCAAAGAGAGCCGCTGAGGAAAAGAAAAATCTAGTGCAATATCAGGCTGTTGCGCAATCAGTGCCAGCCGGTGGCAGCCCCCATGAGACGGGTTTTTGTCCAGTTAGTACCAAGTAATCGTTGGCCTTGGAGAAATGCTTACACCCCAAAAAGCCACGATGCGCCGACAATGGGGATGGATGAGGAGCTTCCAGCACGCAGTGTCGGGAGCGGTCAACAAATCCGGCTTTCTTCTGAGCGTATGCACCCCAGAGCAAGAACACGAGATGCTGGCGCTTCTCATTCAGCTCTTGGATTACTCTGTCAGTAAAAGTTTCCCACCCGTGCCCGGCGTGAGAGCCTGGTTTCCCCTCCTCCACCGTAAGTACTGCGTTAAGCAGAAGCACTCCTTGTTTGGCCCAGCTCTCAAGACAACCGTGAGAGGGCTTGGTAATACCGAGGTCAGAGTTCAGCTCTTGAAAGATATTTACCAACGATGGCGGAGGAGCCACTGGCGGGCGAACTGAAAAACAGAGCCCGTGAGCCTGGTTCGGTCCATGATACGGATCCTGCCCAAGAATAACTACCCTCACTTCTTTAAACGGAGTCAGCGTCAGAGCGTTAAAAATCTCTGAGTTTTTCGGATACACTATCTTACCCGAGGATCGTTGCTCCTCTACAAAGCGAAGCACATCCTGGAAGTAGGGCTTGCCCTTCTCTTGCTGCAAGACATCTCGCCACGTTTGAGTGGTATCTGAGCTGCTAGCTCTGTCGTTCCAAGCTGCTGAATGTTCCATGTGACGCAATGGTATCCTGAGCTCTTAATGAAAGCCAACGCAAAACATACGATTGTTTGCCGGGCGTAGTTCAGTACTGTTTCACTTCAGCGATCTCATTCAAAATTTGGAGGTAGGA
>JAFMIS010000038.1 GCA_017853915.1 bacterium | reverse complement strand
CTGCATTGTTGGTGGCAATCGCAAAAGACGCCCGCGCTCAAAGGTGCGCAATCTGCGAGCATGCGACCCCAGTTTTTCCGAGCCCGACGACCTTACTGAACTATATCGCTCAACACTGGCATGAACGATCTATCGCCATATCGGTAGAGGGTCCACACGAGGATATGCGTCTATGGGCAGACATCCATGGATTCATACCAACCGAGGCATCGACTGCTCGATCAGCGGTGGCTCTGGACTCAGGGCGATGCTCTGACACTATGATGGGGAGATTATCCGCTCTCGCTCGCTCGTTGTGGCTCATACCGGACGCTACATTCGTGTGCCTGGATGGTTCATCAAAAGTCACTCTCAATCGCTACGGTTGGTGCCAGACCTGCCAACGAGGCTACCAACCCCCGCGGTGGGAGGTAGCGACGCGCGCGATCTCGCGCGGACACGAACGGGAGCTTTCATCGGAACCTGAACTTGATCGGATACTCGTCGACGGCGTAACGTTAAGGGATATTCTGGCAAGACCAGTAGAATCATTTGCTGGCACTACTATCGAGGAGCTGCGCGGCAGCGCCGAGATATGTGCCGAATTTGGTGTGGGGCACCTTGCTCTTGGCACTCCTATCCGTAGTTTGACAGCGCGCGAGCTGGCGCTCCTCTCGCTTATTAAGAGCGCCCAAGAATGGAGGCTTCGCGGAGGTGTTGTTATTATCGACCTGCCGCGGGGTCTCGCCGGTGGAGACTCAGGCAGGGCTCTGGCCGCCAGTATTGAAAAGATAACGGGGCAGTACCCTAGCATGATATGCTCTTCAGGCCTCTTCGATTGCAAGGCCATCGAGCACAATTCAGGGGAAGTCTTGAGCAATTCGGGCAAAGCCATACCCTCCCTGGGAACGCTCTCGCTATCGCAACCACTTACTACGCCGCTAATCGTCGAGTTATCGAGACGAGTCACCCTCAGACAAGCATCATTCCCTAAGATCAATCTCTGGGGCGAGCTTCATGCCGCCCTCCAATCTTCGGAGGGCACGAACCGGGGCGTTATAACGGCTCAGATCCAACGACCGTTCCAATTATTTCCGGTCTCAGTATTCCAGCCACGAAGATATACCGGCGCGATCGTCGCTCGTCACATCGGACTCATGGAAGCCTTGAGCAATCTTTTTGCCGCCTCTCTAGATGCGAAGAGTCGCGGATTGACAGCAAAAGACTTCGCGATCGATCGTGCTCGAAAGAACCCATGCCTCTGCTCAGGGTGCGGAGGACTGGGAGTCTTGCTTGAGCATCTTGAAGAGCTGCCTCGCCCAATCGCCAGTCCATGCCACATATGCCAGGGGCAACGGTACACAGCCACGGTCCACAAGACTCTATTCAAGGGAACATCTCTGCCTGAGATGCTCAATCGCCCGATCGCCGACTCTCTCGAGACTCTACGCGCCTTACCAAAGGTCTCTAAGGTTTTAGATCTCATCATCACCATGGACCTTGGGCATCTTCCTCTCGGAATGCCGCTGGAACTCCTGAGCGATTCGGAATCGCGCGCGCTCGAACTGGTAATCGCCCTAGCACGCGCCACCCCGTCGAATCCCTCTCTGATCCTCCTTGAGGAACCCAGCTTGTTTCTAAGCGCACAACAACTCGGCAACTGGAGTGTAATTTTTAATCAGGCGGCTGAGCTAGGTAAGGCCTACGTTATAGAAGTGACTGCCTGATGCTGTGAGTGACGAGGAGCGTAGCCCCTTAAAAATACACGCGATATCAGAGACTTATCAGAGCCTCGCTAAATCACATTCGAACAGTTAGCGACCATAACAGAACTAAAGACTCTGTTCGTATACAGGCTACTCTTATGACCGATTCGGCTCGTCCTACTCGCACGTATAGATCCAAACGCTCTCAGAGAGGCGAAGCCGAAGTGCTCACCTTCGGAATCGTGGTGATCATAGCGGGCCTAATATCAGGCTCCTTGTGGATTTTACAGTGGGTCAAACAGAACAAGTATTCAGAGCGCGAAGCTCGCAAAAAAGCCTTGCTCGCGCAGCGCCACAAGGGGCCTTTCAAACCGAGACGAGACCCGGCCGAATACCTGACACTCTGCAAAAAGCCACTGTGGCAGATCCTTCGCACCGACTATAAGTGTGACATCTTGCCTGAATCGTACGGTGAGATCTTCCTTATGGAAGAGTAGTCACAAGCACATTTTTAAGGCTCGTGTTGGTGAGCAACGAAGGGTCGGACACCCTCTCGTAGCTGCGAAACATGCCGTATCGAAGAGATTGAACTGAAGAGCGGCTTTTACTGATCCTGGTCTTCGGAGACAGATTCATCAGATGATGCGGGGGCCTGCGCCGCGGGAACCGGAGCATTTGAGGCTTCGGCTATCAACTTGTCTTTAGCTTCACCGAGCACGATAATAATCGGAAGGCATGCGTGATCGATCACGATCGCCGAGGGATGCGTTTCGCAGTAATGGTTCATCAACCATTGGAAGTCAGCATCTAACACTTCATGAGAATAAATTGGCCGAGCCATGTGGTGCTCCTCCCTGAGTGCCCACGTGCCTTGCGCCGTGGGTAACAACTGGAACTACCGAGAACGTATCCATCGGGCAGGATTATTCCTTTTCACTGCCCCTGTAAGGGGATCTTCGGCTCTGATTCTGGTCAACTTGAGGAGCTATTTTGGGCCCTGACAATAGTGTAGCGGCGTAACGCTCCGTATTTACTTGCTTTTACCGGCATATGCCTGCAAATCCGGCCATCGAAGCCGGGTAAATTCTAGGCCCAAAACCCAAAATCCTTTTTTAAACTAGGTGCGAAGCCCAACTGTCACCCCTCGCCCTTGAGAAATATGGGCGCCCCTCGTAGAGTTAGGGCCAAGCTCGAGGCAAGGCCAAGTTCTTGATTTATCTAGAATGATAGGGATGCACACTGCCCAACGCTCAAGGCCCAGCACATCAGTGGCTATGCCGATGAAGTAAAAAATGAATTGATTAACACTTTCATGTCCGATACCGAAGTTCCCAACACCACCGTCCAAACTGAGCACGAGCCCCTCGAGCCAATCATCTACGACTCCTCTCAGCACTCAATCAGAAAAAATGACATCGATGATGACGCCCGAAAGGTTGTGTACCGCCTTCAACGGGCCGGGTTCAAAGCCTACATAGTAGGCGGCGGAGTTCGGGATATCCTTCTTGGCAAAAAGCCAAAAGATTTTGATATCTCAACTGATGCAACTCCGAAACAGATCAAAGCCCTCTTTCGAAATTGCCGAATCATCGGTCGTCGTTTCAAATTAGCTCATATCTTTTTTGGCCACGGCAAAACACTCGAGGTTTCTACTTTCAGGGATTTTGTGACCCCGCTTGAAACTCCCGATGAGGAGAGTCATGCGCCCGCGCCGGTAGCGAATGACAATCTGTATGGAACCGAGGAGACCGACGCGGTGCGTCGTGATCTTACTATCAACGGGCTCTTTCTCGATGTTTCAACGATGGAAATAATCGATTATGTGCGCGGCATGGAAGATCTCAAACAGGGAATTATCAGAATTATTGGCGAGCCTGACGCTCGTTTTCGTGAAGATCCCGTACGCATGCTGCGTGTTGTTCGTCATTCCGCGCGAAACGGATTTCACATCGAACCACAGTGCTGGGAGTCTATTCTAGCCAACTGCGAACTCATCACCCAAAGCTCACAGGTACGAGTGTTTGACGAGTTTAGAAAAGATTTAACGTCGGGCTGCTTTCTTACTATTCTCTCTCTTTTGGGTGAAACTGGATTGCTTGAATTCCTGTTGCCAGAGCTTCTCGAGAATAATGGTCGCTTACTCTCCGCGGAGAGTGATTTCAGCCTGTGCTTGGAAAAAATCGACGACCTTGTCGTCGAGGGACACGAGATATCTCCGACCGTTGTGTTGGCGATTATCGGCCTATTTACCGCGGGAGATTCGATCTGGCTGCGGGATCTAGCGGACTCCTCGGGAGATCCCGCTGATTTGGGAGAACGACTAAACTCGGCGTTCACGCGCCTGATGGTGCCGCGCAAAGAGCGGGAGCGAATCTCAATGCTCCTCAACCTTTGGAGTCGGGTGCGATCAATACCACCTCAGAACCTCAAGGCAGGCTCTTTCAAGCGCTCGGCGTTACTGCATGAGCTGATCAGCTTGGTTGAGATTACCGGATTTACCCGAGAGGATGCGCAGAGGCTTCACCTGCTCAAATCCCTACTTGACTCAGAGCATGCCGTCCATGAGCATCACGATCATCCACAAAAACCCGGTCACCTACGCCGTCGTCGTTAGTTTTCTTCACCCCCATGAACAGCACATTACGAACCAATCATGTCACAAAGAGCTATGGAGGCCGAAAGGTCGTCAATGGCGTCAGCGTTTCAGTAGAAGCGGGAGAGGTTGTCGGACTCCTCGGTCCCAACGGAGCCGGAAAGACCACGACATTCTACATGTGCGTGGGATTGACCGCCCCGGATACGGGGTCTGTCACCTTTGACGATCGAGACGTGACTCGCGACCCTATGTACGTCCGCGCCCGACTTGGAATTGGCTACCTTCCGCAAGAAGCCTCGGTGTTCAGGAAACTAACGGTGCGCGACAATGTGATGTCAATTCTCGAGACGATGGATTTTGAGTCCGCGGCGGCGCGAGAAGATCGTTTGAATGAACTGCTCGATGAACTTGGACTCCTCAATCTCAAAAACAGCCTTGCCAGCGCGCTTTCAGGAGGAGAACGTCGACGCGTAGAGATTAGCCGCTGCCTCGCGCGCAATCCCCGTTTTATCCTCCTCGACGAGCCTTTTGCCGGAATCGATCCCCTCGCGATTAAAGACATCCAGGAGATCGTTCACAAACTAAAATCGAAGGGCATCGGAGTCCTCATCACCGATCACAACGTTCGAGAGACCCTCGGCATCTGCGACCGTTCGTACATTCTAGTTGATGGTCAGGTGCTTGAAGAGGGTAGCCCAAACGACATCGCGAACTCAGAGAAAGCTCGCCGATACTACCTAGGTGGTGACTTCCGTCTCTAGCCTAACATTTCATAAAATTGCGTCACGAGAGCGGCGATAGTCGAGTCTCACAAAATATGCAGGCCAAGTCTCTGAGACCAGGCACCTAAGAAGCAAAAACCTCAACCTCCTGAAATAACTATCTTATCCCCTATTGCCACACGGGTGAGCCCACTTTTTGCATGCAAAAGTGAATTTCCTCATCCCTAAGACCCCACTTCGGTCATCTATTACAGAAGAAATGAATTAAAATAGATTTCCACTGGGACAAACGAGTCAGCTATGGGTTTAGAGCACAAACTTGTTCAGAAGATGGGTCAATCACTCCTGATGACCCCCCAGCTCCAACAAGCGATTAAATTGCTGCAGTTAGGGCGCCTTGAGTACCAGGAGGCGATCCAGAGGGAACTACTAGAAAATCCTGTGCTGGAAGAGATGCGAGAGGAGCAGGAGCCTCGTGGTCTGCCAGCCGCTCCCGATCAAGATGGCCCAGCACCCACCGTTCTAGCTGGACCTCTGAGCGCGCCTGAAACCGACGAGCCATCAGCAAACCCGACCTCCTCCGAACCACGAGCAGACTGGGACGATTACTCGGAATCATTCACCGACTATCAAGGATCAGCTTCAGCAAAGGGCAACTCAGCCTTCGATGACCGCCAACCACCAGAGGTCGTATCAACTCAAAACGAAAGTTTGGAGCAGCATCTGCTCAATCAGGTGAGATTCCATGATTTCTCCCCAACCGACGCCTGGATTGCGCAAAACATCGTCGGCAATCTCAATCGCGATGGATTCCTGGAGTGCTCCTTAGAGGAGATAGCTCACGCATGCCGTTGCGATCTTGAGGATGTAACCATGGTAGCTGATACCCTACGTTTCTTCGATCCAGTGGGTTGTTGCACAGCCAACCTCAAAGAGAGCCTCCTCACTCAACTCGAAGCTCGCGGTCTCGCTAATGGAATCGAATCCAAAATTATTTGCGAACACCTAGAGAAATTGGAGAAACGTAAATACGACGCCATCGCGAAAGCAGAGGGAGTAACTCGAGAGGATATCTCGCGCGCCATAGCCACAATTCGCTCCCTTGAGCCTCGACCTGGGCGCCCCTTCTCTGATGAAACGGTGCGCTATATCGTGCCAGACGCCTACGTTCAGAAAGTCGGAGATGATTTTGTTGTCACCCTCAATGAGGATGGCGTCCCTCGTCTGCAAATTAACCCGATGTACTCCTCTATGCTCAAAGAAAACAGAGCACCCAACTCAGAGAATAAGGCCTACCTTACTGAGCGGCTTCGGGCCGCTTCATGGCTCATCAAAAGCATCCAACAGAGACAGCAAACCATCTATCGAGTTACCGAGAGCATCGTAAAGTTTCAGCGAGCGTTCTTCGAGCAGGGAGTCTCCCATTTGAAGCCCCTTGTTCTTAAAGACATCGCCGATGACATCGGAATGCATGAGTCTACCGTAAGTCGGGTGACCACCGAGAAGTATGTTCATACTCCGCAAGGGTTATTCGAGCTCAAGTTTTTCTTTACCTCAGGAATTAAGACAGGAGCTGGCGATATATCCTCTTCATCCGTAAAGGATTTTATCAAAAATATTATCTCAGCCGAGGCTCCTCAGAGCCCCATCAGCGACCAACAAATTGTTGATTTACTAAAAGCCAAGAGTATCGATATCGCTCGACGAACCGTGGCAAAATACCGAGAAACGCTCGGCATTCCCTCTTCCTCACAGCGTAAGCAAATTCTTTAAAAGAGTACGATAGAGAAAAAGCTTCACAGACATTCAGGCACTTAGCCGCAAGGCCAGCCGTTAAAAATCAATATTCCCGCGCAATAAAACATCATGCGATCCCGAGAAACAGCCGAAAGAGACTGTAATGACGGAAGTTTCGGGGAATCCTCACTACTCCTATTCTAGCATGAATTACTCCTATATTTCCGCGCCACTTTCCCTTTGCTTTTCCGCTTGGGCGTGGTTATTTTTGAGAAAGAGGATCGTTATCAGCATGAAGATGATCGCCCGGGCTCAACTACCACTCTGCCAACGTCGCAGCCCTCGCACCCGCATATTTCAGCACCCGTTAATAAACAGTGTAGCCGTACCGAAGGAGGACTTATGGGCGAATCAACGAAAGTAGTTCATGTGAACATCGCGTTTTTGAACCTTGATGCGACCGATGCGATCAAGCAATATGCCACTGACAAAGTCACTCATTGCGTGAGAAAATTCGCTCATCAGGACACCGAAGCTCATATTGTGCTAAAAGTTGAGAAGACTCGACAGATAGCGGAGCTATCGATGCACCTCTCGGGGGCTGATTTCATCGTCAAGGAGGAGAGCGAGGACCTGTACGCGTCTATTGATATGCTGACAGACTCGTTGTCGCAGCAACTGCGAAAGCATAAAGAAAAGGTAACTAGACATCATTGAACGGCGCCATCTCGTTTAGTCACTACACATCTCTCGTCATCGTCACGGGCCTGTCAGGAGCTGGCAAGTCCACGGCTATGGATCTGCTGGCTGACAGCGGATACTACGTCGTGGACAACCTACCGGTGCCTCTTCTCGCCAACTTTATTTCGCTCTCTTCGGGAGCCGGAGCTCGCTATCAGAATAGCGGACTACTGCTTGATATTGAATCGCAAGCGAGCCAAGAGCAGCTCCTGTCGCTCCTCAGCGCGTCAAACTCACGCCCACCGAATGTTAAGTTGATCTTTCTTGACGCGGATAGCAGATCGCTTGTCAGGCGATACAGCGAGACTCGCCGCCCCCACCCGGGATTCGACAGCACCCGAGACAAGTCCCTTGAAGACGCGATTCAGCGCGAGAGAGAACGCCTTCAACCGATCAAAGAGCGCGCGGATCTCGTCCTCGATACATCAAACTTTACAGTTCATACCCTTAAACGCGAACTCCGAGAATTCTTACTTTCGCTCGGAGCCGTCACAACTCAGACGATGCGGGTAAACTTTCTCTCATTCGGCTTCAAGCGTGGCGTCCCCCTTGATTGTGACCTGGTGGTAGACGTCAGGTTCCTCCGCAATCCCCACTTTGTTGAATCACTGAGGGAATGCGATGGTCGAGAGTCAGCCGTGCGGGAATACGTTTTTGCCTCTCCCGACGCATCTGAGTTTGTGTCGCGATACGCCGACTTGCTTACCTTCCTCTTACCGAAATATCAGTTTGAGGGAAAAGCCTCGGTGAACATCGGCGTGGGGTGTACAGGGGGAAAGCATCGATCTGTGGCTATAGCCGAAGCGCTCCGCGCGAAGATTAGCTCCTCACACTACCTCGTCAGCGTGAAACATCGGGATATCTGATACCCACTTCCGGACCCTGATAGCCGCTGGGCATTGCATCCCAGCGCCACACACCCAGAATCCAGGGAGCCTGGCTCGGCCTCATCCTCATCATTTTTTAACAGATGCTATCTCGGCGGATAGCTCCTACCTATAGGCCACGTACCAATTCCTCCTCGACATGGGCGAGCAACTTCTTCGGTTTTCACTTGTGAATACTGGCCTTTCAATCGTATCGTAGCGGGAAAAATCAGTTCGGGAGGAATTTAGACATGACCTTAAGCAATTTTTTATTCACCTCAGAATCCGTGGGAGAGGGTCACCCAGACAAGATAGCCGATCAATTAAGCGACTCGGTGCTTGATGCTTTCCTCAAGGAAGACCCATCTGCCCGCGTCGCCTGCGAAGCGCTTGTAAAAAACGATGTGGTAATTCTTGCTGGAGAGATTACTTCAACGAAAGTGGTTAACTATGAGCGCCTGGCTCGGTCGGTAATCCACGACATCGGATACAACGATCCGGCTCTCGGATTTGATTCTCAAAGCTGCTCGGTCATGACATTTATCAGCCAACAGTCCCCCGACATCAGCATGGGAGTGAATGAACACGAGGGACTCCATAAGGAGCAAGGAGCTGGCGATCAAGGGCTTATGTTCGGCTTTGCCTGCGACGAGACCCCTGAGCTTATGCCTCTACCGATCTCGCTATCCCATCAGATTATGAGAGCCTTATCAAAGGCCCGGAGAGCGGACCCAAAATGTCTGCTGAAACCTGACGCGAAAAGCCAGGTCACGGTCGAATATCGAAATGGCAAGCCTCATGCGGTAGATACCGTTGTGGTATCGTCGCAACACGCCGACAGCGCGACTCTCAAGGATGTGGAAGAATTCGTGATCGAGAGCGTGGTGAAAAAGGTTATCCCCTCTCACTTTCTCACCGCGAAGACCAAATATCTGATTAACCCGACTGGTCGCTTTGTGATCGGAGGTCCCGTTGGAGATTGCGGTCTCACCGGAAGAAAGATCATAGTAGACACATACGGAGGATACAGCCGTCATGGAGGAGGCGCGTTCTCAGGCAAGGATCCGTCAAAGGTCGACCGCTCCGCCGCGTATGCCGCTCGCTATATCGCCAAAAACGTCGTAGCCGCTAAGCTGGCCACAAAGTGTGAAGTCCAAGTAGCGTATGCTATTGGCGTGGCAAAGCCAGTATCGGTGTACATCAACACCTTTGGAACCGGCGTGGTACCGGAGGACAAAATATCCGCGGCCGCTCAGGAGTTTTTTGATCTGACACCACGAGGAATTATTCGAGGGCTTGATCTGTTAAAGCCGATCTATCGTCCGACAGCCTCATACGGCCACTTTGGACGGGAGGCGGGCGCCGACGGGACATTCTCGTGGGAGCGCACCGACAAAGCGGAGCAGCTACACGCGCTCGTGAAATAGCGCGCCGGTCAGAACCTGAGACGAAATCCTAGCATAGCTGATGCTCCGGGCAGAGGCGCGACATCTTTGATGAAGGAGACGTGATTTCGCGCTTTTTCTCCCAGCAGATTACTTCCACGCGCGAAGAGCTCAAAGTTTTCTGCCACCGCTGGCAACTCCTTGCTGAGGTAAAGATTCAGCATTGTGTAGCCATCCGTTGAGGTCTCGAAGTCGGCGGTATGGTGTTGGGCGAAGACCTGCTGAACTTCAAGTCGCAGACGAGCAAGGTCCCGGCGATCATAGTTGACACCTGCCTTCACTCGCAGCGGCGCGATGCGTGGAAGGTATTGACCATTATCACGATCGCGCGCCCAGAGATAATCGGGTTGAAGATCAACCGAGAATTCATGTCCCGGCCTATCAACGATGAAGGCCGCAAGTTGAGACTCAAAGCCGAAGAAGTCCGCGCCGAGCGCTTGAAATTGATAGACTGGGAGCCCGTCTTGGATCCCACCGGTAGGATTCAGTGATACATAATCCCAATACCGAGTGTAAAAGCCCCCCAGGAAACCTCGCAGCCACCCCGACTTCTTACGAAGCGTCAGATCACTTCCCCACGAACGCTCAAGCCCGAGGGAGCTATCCCCTATTTCGTATACGCCGGTTGCGGCATGTGGCCCATCCGCGAACAACTCCTGACCATTCGGCGCGCGTTCGGTATGCGCGACCGCGAGCGTCAGATCGTAGTCGGAGGCAAAATCCCAAACCACACCGGTGGATTGGCTCGTAGGCAGCTCATACCGACTTTCATCATCGGCAGGTTCCGTGGAAAACCCAGACGTCTGGACCGAGTTCCAATCAAGCCGCGCCCCTACTTGCCACGTCACGGAATCAGACAGGAATATCTCCTCGAGCGCGAATATTGAATAGGTAGAAGTGTCCGTCGGTGGCTGGAATGCCTCTTCTCCTATCGCTTCGACATGACTCCCCTGCACCTCAATCCCCCACGCCCCTCGAACGCTGTGAGTCTCTGCGTGGGTGAGATCTACGCGACCATCGAATCCATTCTGTTTATACTCAGTTCCTGCAACCGCCCCCTCATACTCCGTGTGATCGTAATCAACTATGCCAACTCGGGCGGTCGCTGAAGATATCCATTCACCTGTTTCATTCACCCCGCCCCGCACATCAACCCGTTGCCGACGGGCATCGATGGAAACGTCAGGCTCGCCATTTGGGACACCATACCGCGTGTCGTACTGACTGACAGCCGCTCCGAAGAAACCCTTGGAGAACACGTAGGAACTTCCCAGCGTCAGATTACTGCTATCCGTATCGCTGGAGGGCAAGGTCCCTCGAGGCTCGGGATAATCGAGAGGTTCAGTTTCGCGCAGCTCCTCGGTGCGAGCAAATCCGGGGATATCAATATCATTCGAGCGACGCTTGAATCCATCAACATGAAATACAAAATCTTTCACTTGAGCATCGACTCCACCGACCACCGCTCGTGAGAGATCGACCGATTCGGCGCGAGTCTCGATGGACCCACTCACTGGAGTGTCCAATCGTTTCTCCGAGATCCTTTTATCATACACATTCACTACGCCGCCCAGGGCGCTCGTACCATATAACAACGCGGCCGGTCCGCGAACGACCTCCATACGATCC
>JAFMIS010000386.1 GCA_017853915.1 bacterium | reverse complement strand
CGGCGATGACATGGTTCCGGTCCGTTCGTACACTACCTGCAACGGAATCCCAGTAGCGAATTTAATCTCAAACGAGCGGCTCGACGCGATTGAGAAGCGCGTTCGTGGCGCCGGCGGCGAGGTTGTAGCGCTCCTTAAGACAGGCTCCGCGTTCTACTCGCCTGCGGCATCGGCTATCCAGATGGCCGAGGCCTATCTCTTCGATCAACGACGAGTCTTGGCAGCTGCCGCCATGATGAATGGCGAGTATGGGCTAAAAGGTATCTACCTCGGAGTGCCAGTTATCATGGGTAAGGGTGGTGTAGAGAAGTTCGTTGAGATCGAGCTCACTGCTGCTGAGAAGTCAGCGCTGCATGAGTCGGCTGAGCGGGTTCGCCAGCTTCTCGCAATTCTCTAAGACAATAAGCTAAGGACGTACACTATGAATCTTCATGAATATCAAGCAAAGCAGGTGCTCAAGAAATTTGGGCTCCCAATTCTTGCCGGACACCTGTGCTACACCCCCGGTGAGGCGGAGGCAGCAGCCGATCAATTGGGCGGCGGAATCTGTGTCGTTAAAGCGCAGGTCCACGCAGGTGGTCGAGGAAAAGCAGGCGGCGTGAAGCTTGCCAAGAACTCAAGCGAGGCGCGCGCCAGCGCCGAAAAGATCCTCGGCATGAAGCTCGTTACTCCTCAGACCGGCGCACAAGGAAAAATTGTGCGTAAGGTGTACGTGGAAGCTGGCTGCAATATCGCTAAGGAATATTACCTGAGCATCCTTGTCGACCGAGCAAAGCGTTGCGTATCGATCATCGCGTCCACTGAGGGTGGAATGGAGATCGAGGAGGTCGCTCACAATACCCCTGAGAAGATCCTCAATGTTCGTGTTGACGCAAAGGTAGGCTTGCAATCGTATCAGTGCTCCAAGCTTGCAATCGACCTCGCGATCCCAGTAGAGGCTCGCAAGCACTTCTCAGAGGTTGTGAAGGGGCTCTATAAGGCGTTCGTTGAGAGCGACCTGGCGCTCTTGGAGGTTAATCCTTTGGTTCTTACCAAGGAGAATACTTTTGTGGTGCTCGATGCCAAGGTTGCCCTTGAGGACAACGCGGCGTTTCGACAGAAAGTCATCCACGACATGCAGGATTACGACGAAGAAGATCCTCGTGATCTTCGCGCCCAGAAGTACGGGCTCAATTACGTTGGTCTTGATGGAAACATCGGCTGCCTTGTTAACGGCGCGGGTCTCGCGATGGCTACGATGGATATCATTAAAGCCTTCGGCGGTGAGCCAGCAAACTTCCTCGATGTCGGTGGTGGAGCGACCAAGGAGAACGTGACCGAGGCGTTCCGAATTCTCCTCTCTGACACCAAGGTGAAGGGAATCCTTGTGAATATTTTCGGCGGCATCATGAAATGCGACGTGATCGCCACCGGTATCATTGAGGCCGCTAAAGAGGTTGGTCTAAAGGTTCCGCTGGTAGTTCGACTCCAGGGAACGAATGTTGATATCGGCCGCAAGATGCTTGCTGATTCGGGGCTCGCCATCACTCCCGCGGATACGATGGATGATGCAGCGAAGAAGATCGTGGCGTTGGCGAAGTAAGAAGTAAGAGGAACACGATGAGCGTTTTAGTTGATAAAAATACACGCGTAGTAACGCAGGGAATTACTGGAAAGACGGGCGCATTTCACACTCGAGCATGTCGCGAGTACGGCACGCAGATGGTGGCAGGTGTGACGCCAGGTAAGGGCGGTCAAGATTTTGAGGGGATCCCTCTCTATGACACCGTGCACGAGGCAAAGAAGCACGCGGGCGCTAACGTTTCGATCATTTATGTACCGCCTCCATTTGCCGCTGACGCGATCATGGAAGCAGTTGACGCAGATCTCGATCTCGTGATCTGCATTACTGAGGGAATTCCAGTGCTTGATATGTTGAGGGTCGCGACCTTCATGGAGGGGAAGCGCACCCGTCTTATCGGGCCAAACTGCCCCGGTATCATCACTCCTGGCCAGGCAAAGATCGGCATCATGCCGGGCTTCATTCATAAGCCGGGACGTATCGGTGTTGTTTCACGAAGCGGAACCCTTACCTATGAGGCGGTATTCCAACTCTCTGCTCTCGGCATGGGTCAATCGACCTGTATCGGAATCGGAGGAGATCCCCTCAATGGAACCAACTTCATCGATTGTTTGAAGCTCTTTAACGAGGACCAAGACACCGATGCTGTCGTTATGATCGGTGAGATCGGCGGAAGTGCTGAGGTTGAGGCCGCTACGTGGGTTAAGGCCAACATGAAGAAGCCAGTAGTGTCGTTTATCGCAGGCGCAACTGCTCCCGCTGGTCGTCGTATGGGCCACGCAGGTGCAATTATTAGCGGAGGAGACGATACTGCTGAGGCGAAGTTCAAGGCCCTCGCAGCGGCTGGAATCCACGTCGTTCGCTCGCCGCATGAGATTGGCGCTAAGATGCACGAGGTAGTGGGTAAATAAGCCCGACCTCAACCCTCTCCATTACTGGCGCTACAATCTTTGCGTTTCGTGATCAATATTGGGGGCGCCCGGTTCGGGCGCCG
>JAFMIS010000385.1 GCA_017853915.1 bacterium | reverse complement strand
GCCCTACGATGATGTCTTTGGAGGGCGGCCGGTTCGGCCGCCGGATATAACGTGAACCAGGAATATCGATGGTGATCGCGACATCTCGGCGCCCGACCCGGGCGCCATCCAATACACCCGCGCGTATCCTACTCGACCCGCGCGGCGATATAGATGTAGGCCACACCACCCATGAGCGACACCGTTTTGATCGGAACCAAACCTACGTCGCTCAACAACTCCTCGAATTGGGCTCCACACGGAAACGCCGCGGCTGTCGTGGGAAGATATTCATAGGCACCACGTTGACCCGAAATCGCGCCACCGAGAAGCGGGATGACACACCGCGAGTACCACGAAAAAACACCGCGCCAAAGGACATTCTGTGGGCGTCCAAATTCCAGGATTCCCACCTGTCCGCCCACTTTCACAACTCGATACATCTCTCGGAGACCTACTTTCAGGTCCGGTAGATTCCTGACACCGTATGCCACCGTAACAAAATCGAAGCTGCAATCGTCAAAAGCGAGATTCTGAGCATCCGCCTCAACCCACGACACGTTGCGAATCGAGGAGTGTCTCGTTCGCGCGACATCAAGCATTCGAGGAGAGATGTCGGCTCCGACCACACTCTCGTAACGAGTGGCGAGTCGAGAAGCGACAGCCCCTGTGCCTGTGCAGAGATCCAGCACTCGCGCGTTATTCAGGTTGGGAAGGCTCCTCACCAAAGCACCCTCCCATATTTTGTGAAGTCCCCCGCTCAGGACCGAATTCAAGAGGTCGTACGTCGGCGCGATCGCGTCGAACATCGAACGCACCTCGCGAGTACTCTCTGGACGGTTAGATGGTGTGAGACTCGGCATGGCGGTCATAAACTTCCTCGTAGTGCCCACAGTACTACACTCTCACGAAAAGCTCACCCCACCGAACCCATGGGGAGTCGTGATAGTTATCGAATATCCCCTTTTTTGGCTTCGCTGCTCAGTATACCATCCGTGTATTATGAGCGCTCGACGCGGCTTACTACTCTCCACTCTCTATGTCCTCCTACGCCTTTCACCTGCCCTCACATCCCTGGCGATCCTTGAAAATCGGTTTGCCTCCCTTGATGAGCTAGAGTTTGTCGCGAATCGCTTTCTGCGGCTATTCCTCGTCCTAGTCACGTGGAGCATGGCCGAGGGCGCATGTATGTTGTGGATTCGGGCCCGCAAGGAATCCTCGCCCCAATCTCTCGGCTATGCGATTACGGCCAGTGTCTTCGGACTTATCACCGCGTTCTTTTTGGGGCTGTTTCGCTCCCAATCTCCTGAGACTACTTTCCTGCTGCTGTTGGGAAGCCTGGGGCTACGTGGGGCGACACGTTCCGGTTGGGAACAGGGGCGTCCGCAAGTTTCAATCGTTACATCGGTACTGGCTCATACCTCAATCGCGGCCCTGTCGTTTATGGTGGTGCTCAATGACTCGTTGCCGTGGCAAGCCGCGATCCTGTGCGCCGCCGTGGGCTCTCTCGTAGGAGCTGTGGAAGTGTCATGGAACAGCGATACTCTGGCGTCGCTGAGAGCAAAGTGGATCTTGATAGTGTTTCGTGTCTTGCTTGTTCTCCCCCCAATCGCTGTGGGATTACTTGCTCTCCTCGGATACCTCTCTCACATATATCTCTCCACGTACCTTATCTTGGTGCCGCTTGCTCAGATCAATAAACGTTGCTCACGTGAGAACCGAGTCGCTCCCGAGCTTTTTACAAGCACCGCCGGATTATACTTGTTGTTTGTGACGATCATGGTAGCGTGTCGAGTGTTTTCATAACGGAGAGATCAATCATGCTGAATCAAAATTTCGCGATTACCTTCGTCCGCTCGATCACGACCGCGTGGATCATGTGCGCGCTTCTGCTTTTCGGCTCAAGCGGGGCTCACGGCGCTGACAAAAAAGGGGGCGGCCAAGCTAAGTCCTCAACCCTCTCGGCCCAGTCGAAGCATTCACTCGAATTGAACGAACAGGGGGTCGCCGCCGTTCAGAGACGCGACTACGCGAGCGCGGAGTCGCTCTTCAGACGCGCTCTCGACACCGACGATCACAACATCACCGCCGTGTTTAATCTGGCTGGTGTGTACATCACCAACAAGAAAGAGTCTCAGGCTATACCTCTGCTTACGAAGTATTCTCAGCTTTTCCCAAAAGATGCGGGTCTGATGGCAAGACTCGGAGACGCCTACTTCAGCTCGCAAAACCCGAAAAACGCCATCACCTCGTATGAGAAAGCCCTGGCGATTGA
Source organism: bacterium (assembly GCA_017853915.1). Lineage (GTDB taxonomy): Bacteria > Bdellovibrionota_C > UBA2361 > UBA2361 > OMII01 > OMII01. The sequence continues at coordinate 309 of JAFMIS010000385.1, read as the reverse complement.
TGGCTCCTATCCGGGAGTGGCCGCTCGACTCGGCACGCTGTACGCCCTACAAAACAAATTAGCCAAAGCAGCCACGATGTACGAGCGCGCCGTGAAGGAGAATCCGCGCGATGCCAACGCGCTTCAGAACCTCAGCAACCTCTACCTGGGGCTCGGGAAACCTCAGCAGGCCATTACCACCGCAAAAAAAGCACTTCAGATCTCCTCTACAGCTGAAGCGTACGTCACGCTCGGCAATGCGTACCAAGAGCTAAAAGACGATCGAAACGCTCTGATTTCCTTTCAACGGGCCAAGGAGCTAGGCCACAA
>JAFMIS010000384.1 GCA_017853915.1 bacterium | reverse complement strand
TGTTTTAGGCAAACATGACCTCATTGTGGAGGCCGTCAGCCTGAAGCTCGCTGCCGATCTCGGAAAAACTTTGGTTGCCCCAACGATCTCTTTTGTGCCGCAAGGTAACATCTCGCCGCCGTCCATGCACATGAGATACCCGGGAACCATCTCTCTATCAGAGAATAAATTTCAGGGGCTTCTTGAGGATATAACGATGAGTTTGGCAGCGGGCGGCTTTCAAGAGATCATCATCTTGGGGGACAGTGGCCCCAGTCAGCATACCATGGACAAAGCAGCACATCTCCTGGACCGAACATCGCAAGTAAGAGGAGCCCGAGTGATTTTTGTGCCGGAATTTTACAACTACGATGCGATGCGACAACTGTTGCTAGAAAGAGGGATTCAGGAAGCTCCTGAAAATTTTCATGAGGAGCTCGCTTTTTCTTTACAACTTTTGGCGATCGATCCAACCGCTCTTCGCCTTGACGAGCGAATTAATGCAGGACACCCGATGTTGGGGGGAGTCGATCTCCGGGACAGGGAAAAACTTACTCAAGTGGGCCAGGATATTATCTCAAGACGGGTGGCAGAAGCCTCGGCCGCAATTAGGGCCAAATTAAGCAAATAGCCCCCCGCCCTTCGCCTTGATCTGCCCGCAGACCCGCTGTAGGCTTGGACCACGTTCCCCGCAAAGGGGATTTTTCACGCCATTTTCAGAGATTTTTATGGGCCGTATTTTTGAGAAGAGAAAGGATAGAATGTTCGCGCGGTGGGCCAAAACCGCAAAGGCATTCACTAAACTCGGTAAAGAAATCGCGATTGCTGTCAAACTCAGCGGCCCCGATCCATCGACCAACCCCCGACTCCGGATGGCTATGCAGACAGCGCGGTCACTCAACATGCCGAAAGACCGGATTGAGGCTGCAATCAAACGAGCTTCCTCAAAAGACGAGGCGGATCTGGCCGAGATTTCGTATGAGGGCTTCGCACCACACGGAGTGGCCTTGTTTATTGAGGCGGCAACGGATAATGCCACTCGGACAGTGGCTAATGTTCGCAACATTATCACCAAACATGGGGGCAACTTAGCGACGTCAGGAGCGCTTGAGTACATCTTCACACGCAAAGGTGTATTCAAAATTGCCGTTCCACCCGGAGACATGGATGAGTTTGAGTTGGACCTGATCGATCACGGACTGGAGGAGATATTTCAAGCAGACGATGGGCTGCTGTTGTATTCAAGCTTTCAAAGCTACGGAGATCTGCAACGCGCCCTTGATGCTAAAGGCGTAGAGATAAAAAGCGCCACTTCTCAACGCATCCCAACGTCACATGTGACAGTAACTCCAGAACAGGAAGCCGAAATCCAAAAAATAATCGAGAAGCTCGAGGAAGACGATGATGTACAGAGCGTCTTTCACAACATGCAGACAGACGACTAAGTGAACGTGAATCCTTTTGGTCGCCCGCGGAATCTTGCAAGATAGGCCACAAGAACGTATCGTTCGGCCACCATATCGGGGTGTAGCTCAGCCCGGCTAGAGCGCACGGTTCGGGACCGTGAGGTCGAAGGTTCAAATCCTTTCACCCCGATTCACTTTCTATCTCCTTAATTCAGCTGACATTTTGACTTCCCCAGCGTGATCAAACCGCTGTTTGTCGGCGCACGCAAAATCTAATTTTCTGAGCGGATTACCATATTCGGAGAGTCCTCCTAACATGCTAGCTTCATCAAAAAAGAGAGAGATTTAGCGAACATGTGGGGATTTCGGCGGAACTGTTCATACTCGATCTCGACTAACTTGTTGCCAGCAGTGCTATGACTTCGCGCAAAATTCTCAAATTCGGTGGCTCTTCAGTCGGAAAGCCAGAGCGTATCAACCAGATCGTTGATCTCGTAACGGACTCTTGCCGTTATGCTCCTGGAGTAGTAGCAGGAGTCGTCGTATCTGCCTTCCAAGGGGTAACTGATGGTTTGATACAGCTCGCGCGCTCAGCCGAGTCACCAGGCGGAAATTTCCAGGAGAATCTGAAGACTCTTGAGAGGCGACACCTTGACGCGATTGAGTCGCTCCTCCCGCCAACCGGTCGCAGCACGCCCACCGCCTCAGTAAAAGTTTTAGTGAATGAATTAGCCGACCTCCTGCATGGCGTAGCTCTGGTCAACGAATGCAGCAATCGCACACTGGACCACATTATGAGCTTTGGGGAACGTCTCTCAGCTTACATCGTTGCCCAAACTTTTACTGCTCGAGGCTTTGACGTTGAGATGCTGGACGCTCGCTCCGTTGTGAAAACTGACGATCGATTTGGCAACGCTCAATTTGATCGAGCTAAGACCTATTCGGCCATCCAAGACTACTTTGCTGCTCATAAAAAGCTTCAGATTATTACTGGATTTATCGGAAGCACCTCACAGGGTTCTCCCACCACATTAGGAAGAGGCGGTTCTGATCTTACGGCCTCAATCTTTGGAGCAGCTCTCTGTGTTGATGAGATTGAGATCTGGACCGATGTTGATGGAATGCTTACCGCCGATCCCCGCAAAGTTCCAAAGGCGTTCCCAATTCCCGAGGTCACCTTCGA
>JAFMIS010000383.1 GCA_017853915.1 bacterium | reverse complement strand
TTGAGATCGTTGATTTCTTGAAGAATCCTAAAAAGTTTCTTGATATGGGGGCAAAGATTCCCCGCGGCGTTCTTTTGATGGGTACGCCGGGTAGCGGTAAGACCCTGCTCGCACGTGCGGTTGCCGGCGAGAGCGGCGTCCCCTTCTTCTATATTTCCGCCTCTGAGTTCGTAGAGATGTTTGTTGGTGTGGGTGCGAGCCGTATTCGTGATGCATTTGCGACGGCAAAAAAGCACTCCCCTTCTATTCTGTTCATCGACGAGATTGATGCTGTTGGTCGCCAGCGCGGTGCCGGACTCGGTGGTGGGCACGACGAGCGCGAGCAGACCCTGAACCAGATCCTGGTTGAGATGGATGGTTTCGATCGAGAAAACCAGGTTATCGTGCTAGCGGCTACTAACCGCCCGGACGTCCTTGATTCTGCACTGCTCCGCCCAGGGCGCTTCGACCGTCACGTTGTTCTCGATTCACCAGATATCGCCGATCGCGAGGCGATTCTGAAGATTCATGCGCGCAACAAACCGCTCGAGACCGATGTCGATCTGCGCCGTATCGCTGTTCGCACGCCTGGATTTTCTGGCGCCGACCTCGAGAATCTTTTGAACGAAGGTGCCATTCTCGCCGCGCGACATGATAAAAAGACGATTAGTCAGCAGCACCTCTACGACGCCATTGAGAAGGTAATTCTTGGTCCTGAGCGCCACGGCCGCGTCATTAGCGACCGCGAAAAGTCAGTGACCGCCTACCACGAAGCTGGTCACGCGCTTGTTGCCGCCTCGCTCGAAAACGCTGACCCGGTTCACAAGATCTCCATCATCAGCCGCGGCCGCGCCGGTGGTTACACGATGAAGCTGCCGACCGAGGAAAACCGCCTGAAGACCAAAAAGCAGTTCATGGCCGAGATGGCGACGATGATGGGCGGCTACGTGAGTGAGGAGTTTATGTTTAAGGATATCTCGACCGGTGCGAGCAGCGACCTGCAAGAGGCGTCAAAGTTGAGTCGTCGCATGGTTACGAAGTATGGTATGAGTGATGTCGTCGGACCGATTGTCTTTGCCTCTGACGAGAGCTCTGTTTTCCTTGGCCGCGACATGCACAGTGAACAGCGACACTCCGAGGCGATGGCCGCAAAGATTGATGGCGAGGTCTCTAACTTCCTGCATGGCGCCCGCGATCTTGCTAAGCAGGTCATCACCTCCAGAAAAGATGTTCTTGACGCTATCGCCAAGCGACTCATCGAGAAGGAAACTATTGAGCAAGAAGAGTTCAACGCACTCATAAAAGAGTTTGACCTGAAGCCGCTCTCGATATAGAGTTGATGAGCGTGCGCCTGTAGCTCAGCGGTAGAGCAACCGTCTTATACACGGTCGGTCCCTGGTTCGATCCCAGGCGGGCGCACATAGGTTGCTGCAAAAGCGCGCTTAGCTCAGTGGTAGAGCGACTCCTTTACACGGAGAAGGTCGGGGGTTCAATCCCCTCAGCGCGCACACCGAAAATACAATGTTGAGGGCACTCCCCTCAGCATGCACACTAGAAAGGTATTCACAGCTGGAATTGACGCTATTAGTGGTACTGGTATACTTGGCTCTGTGCTTATGAAATTCTCTTCGCAAAACTTCTTTTTTAGCTTTTACTTTACTTCCGCCGATCGGGAGGTGGTTTAAGCTGTTCTCACGAATAACTTACAAACACCCCGCCGATCGGCGGGGTGTTTGTTTTTGGAGTGCAGCGGACTTGCCACTTCCCTGTTGCCAGTCCGCCGCTCTTCAAAGTGAAGACGGCAGGAGGATACCTTGGACGACGAAATCGTTCCCGCTGGTCCCGCTCCCTCGCTCTACGGCTTCGATGTGCATAGCACGCCTGAACGCGATGCCGCACTCGAAAGGCTCCTTGATGAAGAGCTGCGTCGGGCGGTGGAAATTCGAGCCGAGCAGCTGATCACTGGCCACGGTGTCTAGGTAGACACCTTTCTTTCTCGCCCGGTCCTGGGGTGGCGGCGATAATCGCCGTCTACCCCAGGAACCCATTCTATATTTTTATACTGAAACCTTTGCCGAACCCGTATGTTTTTTCGTCATCGAGGACATACGTATGAATGAGCTTAGGATTATTTCGTATCCGACCGTTCGTGCCTAGATATGCTTCAATCAATTTCATTCGAAAAGAATGAGACACGCAGGTTATCTCTTGGGCTCCTAACAAAGAAAGAAAACTCAATAAGGTCTCAATCTGTACAAAGAGAGTTTCACGCGGAAGCACGAGTTGATTAGCTATAAATAGCTTCTTGAATGTGCTACGGACAGCGGCACTTCCCTTTTTTCTCCACTCGAGACTACTACAACCTTTTTGGAGATCGAACGCTACTTCATTTAGGAGTTCAGTCTCTATTATGGTCTGTGATCTTTTTAAGAGAAGGCATTCTTTGGAGCGGCGGCGCGGCGAAATAAGAACGAGGCTACTCTTCGTTTTCAGCTTATTTTTCATTAACGACGCTGGGTCATTCCTTTGTAAGAGCAGCTGGCGCGTGTATGGAAAAGAGCCATCATCGCGAGGTTTCAGTTTGTAGTT
>JAFMIS010000382.1 GCA_017853915.1 bacterium | reverse complement strand
GCTCATTGAGGAATGCGCTGGCTTCCTCCGTTGTCTCGCTTCCCGCAAGAGCCGCCTGAATATCCTCGTGAGAGAAGAGATCGCGCTCAATCATAGCCCCGAGGCTCGCGGCTATCTCACGCTGCCTGCGTGGAACAAGACCATGCAGCGAAAACCCCATACAACGGATCGGTTTATGTGGACGAAAAAGCATCGCGACGGCTATGTAATTTGTTACATAGCCAATCAACGCGGATATAATCGGAATTGAGACGAGAACAACTACATTAGAATGGGATATCATCGTCATCGAACGTTACAGGCTCATTCGACGCTGCTGGACGAGCTGAACCCCCGTTAGCGGCTTTTGGAAGAGAGTCAGCCGTAGGAATTCCAGCAAGGATGTTGTCGTTCGCTGGTTCGCCGGCGTAGTCACTGTCTGAAGATTCGCCACGCCCACCGACAAATTGCACAGTATCAGCGAGGATCTCAGTCGTGTAGCGATCTTTACCCTCCTTATCCTGCCACTTATTGGTGCGGATACGACCCTCAATGAACGCCTGACGACCCTTCTTGAGAAAACGTTGGCAGTTCTCAGCGGTGCGCCCGAAGGTAACGATATTGTGCCACTCGGTGTGGTCGACCCACTGTCCACTCTGGTCTTTCTTGCGCTCGCCCGTTGCCAAGGAGAATCGGCATATCGTGAGCCCACCCGGTGTGGCGCGAACCTCAGGATCCTTTCCTAAATTTCCAAGTAAAATAACTTTATTTATGCCCATAATCAGACTCCACAATAGATACCCAGAGGTATTCGGCAATAGCCCCGAAAGGTTGCTAGGCACAGCGTTATAGATCACTTTTTTCAGGGCTCAAAGAGTTGTTTGGTCTTTAACTTTGAGCGCCTCACAATTATGAGATAGAATCTCCCTCGCTATGAGAATTCTAGTAACTACCATCCCCTTCACAGGGATGAAAATCGACGCTCCGATATCTCTTGAGGCCCTCAATAGTCGACTCCGCGAGGGGTCTGGAGAGGAGCCTGTCGTCTTTGAGGAAGCTCCTCTGGCCGACCTAACCCTCACCCGCACGCATGGAGGAGTGATGGTAAAGGGTGTGATTTCAGGTAGTTGCCGGCAGGGTTGCGCTACCTGTGGCGACACTGTTCCGCATGAGATTACGGCTAGGATCGACTGGATCCTACAGACTACCAGTGATCGGGCCGCTCCGGACGATGAGATCGATGACCCCGGAGTCATCGTCTACGAGGGTGAGCACGTCGACCTGGAGGAGCCTCTGCAAGAGGCACTCATACTTCAGATCTCCCCGTTCTGGCATCCGCCTCGCGACGCATACGAGCGCTGCTTGCACTGCACCAGGGACTGCTCCGAGCGCTTATGGCGCTCGCAAGAGGCTGGCCCGAACACTCCATCCTCCCCTGAGGGTGGGGTAAGCCTTGCCAACCTGCTGCAAGGGGCGGTGAATAAGAAAAAGCGTTAGACGATAATCTCCGCGCGCGGGCCTTGTTAGATCCGCTGGTATCGATTCAATCGATCAAATTGGTAACGGATTGCCCCCTTTCACCTATCCCCAAATAGGGAAGCTACTTGTGTTGGAGATGCGGGAATACCCATCAGCTCATAGCTCTCTTTTGACACACAGCAGAATACCCTCAAGTTCCACTAGCATCACCCATGGAGCTGCCGAAGAAAGTGTAGCGATGGTAGCTGTGATACGATCGAGCGAGGACCATCCAATTCTAGCATCGAGCCCTCGCTTGAACGAGAGACGACGAGCTTCGGGGCCATATGTGAAATTCAAGGAAAAGAGGAGTTCAAGCGGGGACTAGCGCAACGAAAATCAGAAGACGTCGGCCTAGGCTATCGCAGCGGCGGACGAGCAAGCGGCTTGTCAGCCGTAGCTCGGTAGAGCGGCGGTGAAAACGCCTCAAATTTCACACTGAGAACTGGAATCATATGCCTCGTACAAAAGCGACACATCGCTACATCCGCACACGAGGGGTTACTCGCCAGGCAACGCTCATATCTCACCCGCAAGATGGAGGTTTTGAACTATTTCCTTCTCAGCACGATAACTGTGTTGTAAGGTCCCAGAGCCGGTTTGGTCTTGGAGCTTAATTACCCAAGAGCGACTGGATATAAAAAATAATTCTTAGGGTAACCAAAACAGCCAGCAAACGCGGTTGCCACCGTGATTGCGCTCAGAGTGGTGATTGGAGCCCTGCCTGTGACGTCGGAAGCTTATATGATGATTCCAAATAACCGCCTAAGTAATCCTGGTTCGTACTCTTTCCCACTACTACTGTGCGCGTGCTGCCTCCTTGCGATCGCGAGTGGTTGTAACGGAGGTGGTGACAGCTCATCGGTGCCCTATGGTTCAACTCTGACCGTCCGTTACTATTCTGACCCAGAATGCAAGCGCGAGCTTGGCACAGCGGGGTCTCGCTTCTCAATTCCCTCATCTGGAGAGACCTCATGTAAGACGCATCCGCTTTTCAAAAACGTGGCGTTGTCCCTCGAGGCTGGATCGGTTGATTGTGAAGAGGGCAATCCCACGAGCTGTTCAGTACAGTCAGGTGCCGCT
>JAFMIS010000037.1 GCA_017853915.1 bacterium | reverse complement strand
GTGCGATTGTTGCCGCATGAGTATAATTCCACAAATTACCCCGCGAGAGTTAAAAGATCGCCTCGACCGAGGAGATGATATTTTTCTCCTTGATGTGCGAGAGCCTCATGAACGTGAGATCTGCAACATCGGCGGCGAACTGATCCCCAAGGATACGGTCGCAAGCCAGATCGAGCGTCTACCGCGAGACAAGGAGATCGTTGTGTACTGCCGAAGTGGCGGCCGAAGTCAGCGCGTTGCTCAAGATCTAAAAGAGCGCCATGGTTTCTCACAGGTTCTAAACCTGGTGGGGGGAATGCTGCGCTGGTCTGATGAGGTCGACTCATCCGTACCTAAATATTAGAACCGATCTCAGGAGTATCTTCTGCTACGATTGACGACATACGTGCCACGACTTCGTCAAAGTTCGCGTAAAAATCCTCGGTGTATCTGAGAGGATGCCGCCCCGCCTCCGTTAACACTACGGCGAGGCCTGGGTAGCTGATGCCTCGACATAGCTTTAGTGAAGTCGGGTCCGGGTGCTTGCCTTGTTTTCCGTGTCTCGCCTCTCCTCTTGCCCACCCAAATATTGCACTCTCGTGCAAAACTCGGGGTAGAGTCGCTATCAGTCCTGATCTGTATAAATCTGCTTGCCGTAGCCGATTAGTAGGCTATTGTTAAATTTTGTTTAGACTTCTTCTAAGCCCTCATTTACCTTAGAGGAATGGGGATCGCTGTAAGCTTTTTGAGAGCAGGCATCGGTCTTCAGCGTTCTTTGACATCGCTGGCATATGAGTAGTGAGTGAGTCCTTTTCGGAACATTGTGCGTTCAAACAATCGCGCTTTCAAACAATTGTCTCTCAGACCACGGCGCACCGTGTTGCGACAAGGACTCACATAGACCGAAAACTCAGGTTTTAGTAGGCGAGTTCCTTTGAGTGGCGTGTGCGTGCCGCTGAAAGGAATCGCCTACAGTGGGTGATTCATTCAGAAACCACAGAAAGAGGTTACAAAACAGCATGACGCAGACAGCAACAGCAGCACGGACGCAGACTTCGGTCAGCGTGGACATCAAGGCAACACGGCAAAAGCTCCTCGACAAGCTCGATGCCCTCCCCCAAAGCAAGTGGGGTCGAGGGTTCCGTTTGTCAGGTGGTGTGTCGGGAGCAAGCGTTATCGTCTCACGGGACGAAAGTCGCTTGTTCGTCGAGTATCGGGGGAAGGTTGTGATGAAAGTCACGCTGAATCCTGACAAGTCTCAGCGGTTCCAGACGAAGTCGAGCAATCGCAACTCCGTCGAAGACGCGCTACAGAAACTTAACGACTCGCACCCCGAAGTCGTTTCCATGATGGCCGATTGGTAATGCTGCGAAGGCCTCACATGCTCGTTTTAACAGGCCTGTAAAAAGGTTTTTGTTAATCGGTCTTGTGAGGTCCTTCCCTAAAATTTCCTCCCTTCCCGCAACCACACGAGTTTCCACAACCCTTGCCTTGAGAGGCGTTTCGTACAAACGCGCGCGCGCGGAGTGTCACCCCGACTAGCGCGAGTACCAAGAGAATGAGTGCAAGGACGGTCTGAACGGTCATAGTATTCGAATGCCAATTTGGTAGGTAAGCAGCGCCGCTACATAGGCTAGAGCTGTCATATAGCCAAACATTCCAAGTGTCCAGCGCCATGAGCCGGTCTCACGACGACACACAGCAAGAGTAGACATGCACTGGCACGCAAAAACATAAAACACCATCAGTGCCAACGCCGTGGCGAGAGAAAAAGAGCCCTCCTGATTTTTATCCTGTAAGCGTTTGATGAGGCTGCGGTGATCATCGCCGTCATCGTGTCCCACATTAAGCACGGTAGAGAGAGAGGTCACAAACACTTCACGAGCCGGAAATGAAGCGATGATACTAAATCCAATCTCCCAGTTAAATCCAAGGGGTCGTATGGCTGGTTCAATCAATTTACCCATCCTTCCAGCGAAGCTTATCTCTACTGGGTTTCCTTGGTAGTGTTCGGAGGGTTTCGGGAATGAAGCGAGAAACCATATGATGACCGAGCACGCCAATATTACGGTTGTGGCGTTGCGGAGAAATGAAAGCACACTGTCATACACGTTACGCAGGACCACCCGTACTACCGGCTTTCGAATCGGAGGCATCTCCATCACGAAGAAACAGCTCTCTTTACGGCGAAGAATCTTGTTAAACAACCATGCCATCACGCATGCGCCGCTAATACCGAGTAGGTACATTCCCAAAAGCACTAGCGCTTGGAGAGAAAACCACCCTCCGACGTATAGCGGGGGTATGGTAGCCGCTATAAGTACGGTGTAGACCGGCAGTCGGGCGCTACACCCCATCAGAGGCGCTACCAAGATCGTTGTAAGTCGGTCAATCTTGGTGGGGATCGTCCTGGTAGCAAGAATCCCTGGCACGGCGCAGGCCATGGAGGAGAGTAGCGGAATGAACGCTCTCCCTTGAAGACCAAATCGCTTCATAAAGTTGTCCAGCAGGAACGCCGCTCGTGAGAGGTATCCAGAGTCTTCTAATATTCCGATAAAGAAAAAGAGGATCGCGATCTGAGGAACGAACACGATTACGTTGCCAACACCCGGCACTATGCCCTCAGCTAGGAGGCGAGTGAGCATGCCTGATGGCAAAACGCCCGTGAGCCACGAACTAGTTGCCTCCACTATGCTGCTTATCAGCTCCATTGGAGCTTGTGCCCACATGAATAGGCTCTGAAACATGAGCGCGAGGATGCCAAAAAAAATCGGAAGTCCCCAGATTTTACTGGTTAGAATCGCATCAAGTTTCGATGGTGAGGGAGGTTTCGCGTTCTCGATTCGAACCGCTTTCGATACAATCGACCGAATCCAGGCATACCGAAGTGTTGCGATGGCGGTAATTAGATGTGGATCAAGCTCTCCATGCTGGGCTACACATGAGATCTTCGAGATCGCTGGCGCTAAAGCGTGCGATTCAGGAAGCCATCCAAAGGCCTTGCGAGACCGAGTAGGATGAAGGAGCTCTCGCGCGATGGAAAGTTTTAAATCATCGAGCCCTTTTTTTGATCGGGCGATGATAGGAATCACTGGAACATCAAGCGAGCGAGCGAGAATCTCTGAGTATACTTTAATTCCCTGAGCCTCGGCGATGTCCATCATGTTGAGAGCGATGATCAGCGGAAACTTCGCGTCGATCAGCTCTGATATGAGAAATAGATTTCTCTCGATATTTGTAGCGTCGATCACCGCCACGACAAGCGTCGGAGCGACCTCTCCTGTAATGCTACCTTGGAGGAGATGCGTTACGATCTTTTCATCGAGGCTTGTGCCTGAGAGGGCGTATGTACCTGGGAGATCAATGAGAGAGGCGGAGATTCCATGCGGGAGTGTGAGGGTTCCAGTTTTCTTCTCGACTGTGACTCCGGGATAGTTGGCGACTTTGTAATTGGAGCCAGTGAGGGAATTAAAGAGAGTTGTCTTGCCGCAGTTTGGATTGCCAACCAGGGCGATTGTAGGGGACAAGGATGATTGCTGTAGGGTTTGTGGTGGAGATTTGTCCGAGGATGTCACAACGCAGCTAACCTCGGTTCGCCGACTATACGAGCGGTTGAACCTGAATGTGCGCGGCTTCGGCGCTTCGTAGAGAGAGGACCGAGCCGAGTAGGTGAATGTTAATAGGAGAACCAAAAAAGCCGCGCTGCGTCACTCGAACTTCAGTTCCAGCAACTAATCCCATCGACACTAACTTGCGGAGCAGATCAGTCGGACAGCTCTTGATAGCCGAAATTATCGCGCGCTGGCCTACTTGGACCGCGGTTAGATCCTTCTGGGTCTGAACTGTTTCGGTGATTACTTCCACAACTACCTTAGGTACTTCTACTTTGTAGTAATTTGTCTGCTTATAGCAGCAGCGCCTCGTGTTTAGTCGTATACCCTGCGCTTGTAGATTATGTCAATTCCTAGAGGTAGCAAGTGGGGTGCTTTTTAGTAAAGCAATAGTTTGCCTAGCCAGGAATATGTTTGATGAGCCTAACAGACTGCATTAATTGAGTTTAGCCCATGCCCTATGAGTGCGCATGCGGCAGTCTTCTCATGGAGTTAATTACTCGTTGTAGTCCTCAGAGGCCTCATCAGAATCCTGATCAACATCTCCCGCGTTTGATCGAGGGGCCTTGGCAGGGTCAGTAATGCCACGCTTCAAAAGAGCGGCGACTCGAGGAGGTTCAAGACCCGATGAGCGCCATTGAGTCGCGATAACTGGCGGTATGCCCTCCTTGATCCATGTGATGGCGACTTCGGGGCTAAAGTTGGCGCGGCGCCAATTGGCCGCGAGCGGGGCTCCATTTACTCCCAATCGTCTCCACTCAAGAAATTCTTCAGGGCTAAAACCATACGAGCGCCAGTAGCCCGCGGCCACGGCAGGTATCTTGTGCGCTATCCATAGGTCGGCTTCCTCTCGGGGAATCTCCGCCAACTCATACGTGAATTCTTTGGCGTAAACGTTCAGTAGGATGTTCGCGTCGTGCATGTGCGCTCGAAAGTCAGCCGGAGTCAGTGAGGCCTCTTTTCGAAGTTTGTCGCACACGTCGAGATCGTACACTCCGGTCGCGGCAAAGGTATCGAGAATTACTTGAGTAACTTGAACGTACTCCTTGGCGCCGGCAATCTCAAACTCGACCTGTTGCGCTAAGTTCTGCGCTTTTAATTTCGTGAAGATAGAATGCAGGGTTTCTACGTATGAACATCGAGTTGAGGCCGAGCGAATAAGAGACGCTACCAGGAGCTTCACGGCTTCCCGATTTTGAGACAAGTTCTGCGCTCGGAGCGCGACTTCCACTTGTGGTATAAGCCATACGATGTCTTTCTTGAGATCTCGCATGAAGCTCATCGCGGCGATCGCGTCAAATGTCTCCGGCGACTCCCAGCCTTGTGAAAAGATCGGAAGCTCTGAGGCGAGGTCATTGATCCACACATCGATCTTGTCGAATGCTCGATGGGCAGTGTCCAGATATGTTGATGGGACAAGGGTTGACTCAAGACGACTTAATGCGCCCTCAAAGAGGATCTGACCGTAGAAACCCGCTCGGAGAAACGTCACAAACTCAGCGGTGAGGTGTACGTCTTTATTTAAAGTGGCCATGAAGCTCCCAGAGGAAAAACCCTTCTCTCATCAACTACTATCGGTTAATGGTCCTGAAAGCATAATCATTCGTGGCGTAGTCACTATGGGCAATCAGGAGAGCACAGGTTTCATCTCATCAAAGGCCGGCGAGCTTTTTTATGAAATTAAGGGGGTTAGCGGAAAAACGCCACTGATCGCTGTGCATGGCGGGCCAGGTTTCACCAGTTATTATCTTGAGCCGTTGTTTGATGTGGCATCGAGTTTCCAGGTTGTATGCTACGACCAAGCTGGATGCGGAAGAGCTCGTAGGTCTGGTGGGCGCACAATATTCTCGATGGACGGATTCATCGATGAGCTTGAGGAGCTGCGTATTGCGCTGGGTTTTGAGCGTATACACGTGCTTGGACACTCGTACGGGGGAGCGATCGCGATTGAGTATGCGCTCGCCCATCCTGAGAGGGTATCTAGTCTGATATGCGCATGCGCGTCACTCGATATACCGCGCTGGCTTGAGGACGCTGAGCGGCTTCTCTCGCGATTGCCACTTATGTCGAAGATGATTATTCGCGAGGGATTGCGCACAGGCAATTATAGCTCACCACAATTTCTTGACGCGCTGACTCTCTACTATGAGCGGCATATCTACGGCTTTAAAGATAAACCTCTAAGTATCATTCGTGCTGAGGCCGAAGCCGACGCGATCACGTACCAAAGGGTGTGGGGGCCAAACGAGTTGGTGGTAAACGGCCTCGCGCGCTCGTACTCGCTCTCTCATCGTTTGAGTGAGCTTGCGTGCCCTGTTTTATATCTGTGTGGACGGCATGATGAGGCAACGCCTGAGGCGCATGCCTATTTTGCCTCGCGCACACCAAGCGCGCGCCTTGAGGTATTTGAGCATAGCGCCCATCATCCACAGATCACCGAGCGGGATGCATTTCTAGCGCTAGTCAGGGAGTTTATCCTGTCCTGTGAAGCGGCGGTTGTGAAGTGATTGCCGCCGAATATCGGGATAAAACAATCGGTAATCATACGCTTGATATCGAGTCGTCGGCCCAGGTTGCCCGCCGCGGTTTTTACATAAGTACCTGCTGCATGGGGGCAGCTCCTTTTCGTTTAAGACCGCTGTCAATGAGACCGCGGTCTTTCCGCACATTTTTCACGGCGAGCGCAGCGAGCTTCGTGAAAAATACGGGCTAGCCAAACCTCACTGCGCTACGCCAACAGCAATCGGAGTGACGCTCTGCGCGAATCGCGAGGGAGAAAGGGCTTCTCTGGTTACACCCAGCGCGCTAAGCGATTGAGGAAGCTCGTCGCTGACAATCAAGGACGCCAGCGCCTGAGCCACGCCCGGTGCCGTCATAAGACCTATGCCTCCATGACCAGCCACCCAGTAGAATCCGGACGCACTGGAGTCTTCTCCAACAATCATCTCTCGGTCAGGCGCGAATGTTCGCAGCCCTGCCCACTTGTTTTTCAGAGAGCGGATATCGAGTGTGGTCGCAGTCAGGATCTTGTCGATTGCGACAGCGATGTCGAACTCCTCTGGCCGCGCATCACAGGGAACACTCTCAATTTCGTCAAAAGCGGAGGCGAGGACGATCCCGTTCTCAAGTTTGAAGTAGAATTCCTCCGCGGTATCATAGACGAACGGCCACGAATTAGCCGCGATACCGGCTGGGGCCTCAAAGGTAAAAACAGTTCGACGTAGAGGACGAAGGCGTAGCGGGTTAAGACCTGCTTTCTTCGCGATGACGTCGCCCCAAGCGCCGGCCGCGTTTACAAGGACGGGGCTGACATATTCTTTGTCCTTAATCTGAACCCTCCAGAGGTCGCCGTCCCGAGAAATTGAATCCACCTCGGCGTTGAGAACGAGCGTCCCACCACGAGCGCGCAATCCTCGAATATATCCGTGGAGGATCCCGTGGACATCAAGATCGAGAGTGTCCTCCTCAAGAAGTCCCTTCGCTACGCGGTCTCGACGGATTACAGGGCATCGCTGAAACACCTCGTCAGCGGAGAGCTCGCTGACTTTATACTTTCTGTCGATAGCCTCTCGCCGCATCAACTCGTGCGCTTCTAACTGATGATGCTGCGTGACCCACAACGACTGTCTGAGGGATGTTAGCGGGTACTCTCCAAAGCACTCAGGTGGAGTCGCGAGAAAATCTCTGCTCACAACCGTAAGCGCTTGAATAACCGGACTGATGAAGTTGAGGGAGCTGATCGCCGCCGATCTTCCAGTGGTGTGATATCCCGGGGTGCCCTCCTGCTCAAGCACGATCACGGACCCGTGTCGCGCGAGTTCGTACGCGGCAGAAACTCCCGCGATTCCTCCTCCTATAACTAGAAAATCACTTTTCATACTACCTTGAATCTCCCGTTCCAGTTTGAACCGCGAGGTCTTTCAGCTCAAGGCTGGGCGCCTGTGTCGCGTCGTTTCGAGAAGGCACGAAGAGAGCTCGCGTAACACCAAGCGTCGCCTTATGGAAACCCTTAATCAAGAAATCGGGCTCCCCAACAAAGAGGTCTGTGATCTGCTCGCTATAAGCGTCAGATGACTCTCTCATCATATACATCATCGGCCAGCCCCATAGTGCCGAGAAAAAAACACCACCGAGCTCAAAGTATGGATCGTCGAGAAAGGTGCACTCACGAATAGCCTCGACAGCGCTTGGCTCTTGCTTGCTCCCTCCAACGAGATCAATAACCACCGAGCCTGGCTTTACAGTTTGCTCGTGTATGTGTCCCTCTGTAACCACATATGTTTTGCCCTTATCAGCACCGAGGTCTATGCCATTTATTATGAGGTTCGCCGACTCAAGATAGGGGGTGATTCTTTCCCGGCAGATCTGCTCTTTTCCGACTATATGCACGCGGGAAACACCGAGACGTAGCGATTCCTGAACAGCGCCTCGCGCTACATGCCCGTACCCTAAGACAACCACGTTTGCCGCGTCAGGCTTAAGAGCTAGTGGACTTTTCTTCTCAAGCAACTCAAACCCGTACCGCGCTCCACACATCCCGGTCTCGTTTAGGCACTCGACTCTCCGTTTTCCCAACAGGGCCGCATGCTGTGTCTGTAGATACCGCTGGCAATACTCTTCCCGCCGGTCCTCAAAATCATGCAAATTAAGTAGTGACTCGCCACGTGTCACAAGCGCTTCAAATATCTCGCTTCTCGGAAGATTAATTGAAGAGTCGTATACCAAGGCAACAGCGCGAGCCGCAGAGTCAACCGAGACATGATCAGTTTCATCATTGATAAATGAAACTCTACACCCCATTCGGCTGGCCTGTTGCGCGAAAGCAAAAAGCTCGGGAGTAAAGCCGTGACAGATAACCTCACAATCGGTTGCCACACCACCAGCCCTCTCGGTAATAAGTTGCTGCAGCTCATCAAGTGCCACGCCTCGAGCGAAAGCGGTGGGCGAGGGGATGATTTTCGGGCTCTGGAGAATCTCCTCAAGCGCCAGCACATTGACGTGAGCGTCACGGGCCGCCTGAGCGCGCCCCGGGAACGTTTCAAGATGCGCGAAACAACCAAGCAGAGCCCCAGGCTTCATCATGCGAATGTTCGCGTCAGGGGGACCTTTGAGCTTGAAGACGATATCGCTTTGAGCGTAGAGCTTTGAGGTCGAGACAATGCGCGCACCGGCATTCTCAAACATCTCTCGGGTATAGCCGATGCCAATCCCCGCCCCCTCCTCAACACAAACTTTAACGGGGAACCCCGCGGCAGCCTCCAGAAAACGCTCTACCCCCGCAGGATTAATCGCCACTCGCAGATCTGTTGCGGCGTTCGATTCAGATGGATTCTCTGGTGATAAGCCTTCGCGGGCCACTCCTACTGTTATCAGGCTACCTACCATCTCTCCTTGAGCTTCTCCTTGGAAGCCCCGAGCTTCTCGGGGGGTTTATTTTGGTTCATCGCTCAGGCTCCGATTCGGACCCTGGCGAGCATTGCTATAACCTCCAGCAACCCCCGTATGCCAAACTACCGAAGTACGGGAGTTTTAAGAGGATCGCGTCGCTTATCTTGAGGCGCCTTGATCGTTGTGATCTGGCGCCAAAGTTCATTCTCTGCCACGCATCTAGCACAAATGAACTCATGCTTAAACACTTAGAGCCTTTTTTTTTCTCTGTCGATAAAAAAAATCACTTCTGTGAGTTTTTTTTGAAGGGTGTCTCCGAGGTGGAATAATTCGCACTGTCGCGCCAGCTCCGCCCACTCGTAGCTGAATGCTTGTGTGCCGATGAAATCGGAATGACGAGCGCGTGAGCATCTATAAGAACAGCCTCTTTTTTGGCCCCGTGTCTGCTTTTTTAGTCGAGCCCCCGCGCACTTCACGTACCGATCGATTGTGCTTGCGGTTTGCGTAGGGTCTGGGTTTCTCCTACACTCAGCACTTATGGGACCAGCGCAGGAGCACTTGAAATCACTCTCTGATTCCCGGGAAAAGCGGGCGAAAAGTGATGTTTTGGATGGTAGTGGTCTCGCTTTTAGTCACGTTCTGGATCTCCGCAAAGCATTCCAATCTGACCCCCATGTTGCCCAGCAAAGGCTCTCGGAATACTACGCCCCCTATAGCCTGGCGTTTGCGGATGAGGCGGAGCGCTCCTCCCTCCCTCGTCTTCATCAGAGCCTGCTGAATCCGAGCAGCACCCTTCAAGTTTTTGCGTTTATGCTTGGAGACGGTATAGCTGGTGGCGCTCACTTCAAGATACTCCGGGTCGGAGAGCTTACCTTGAGCGCGCTTGAGTATGTATGGGTGTCCCCGGAGAGTAGGGGGCGCAACCTGGGACGTGCTATCTGTGACACTTTGGATTCCTTCCTGTCGGCTAGAGGCTCAATCTGTACGGTGGCTGAATTCCACGACCCATCTCTAAGCTCTCCTGAGTCGATCGAAGCAGACGCACAAGCTGGGATTACATCCAAGGGAAGACTCCAGTTCTGGAAAAAGATGGGGTACCAGGCGCTCGACGTGCCATACATCTGTCCACCCGTTGTGGGCCAGAGTGTCTGGAATATGGACAGCCTCCTGGGGGTCAAGGTGCTTGATGAGTACCGCTTCCAAGCCCTTGCTACTGGCCCTGGATACATCTCTGTTGTGCGCGCATATTGGGATACCTTCAACTCTACTTATGGCTCCTGTCAGGATTATCGCCGTCTCGTCGAGCAAACCGAGGGTCTCGACCGCGTCGAGCTGATCCCCCTCGATAGCCCCCGGAGGCGCAAGCAGCACCTCTCCTAACCCGTATTTTTCACGAAGCTCGCTGCGCTCCGGAATTTGCAAGTGCATCCATGCACTTGCTCGCCCAAATAGTGCACTATCGTGCATGGTGCAAAATTCGGGCTAATCAGGCGCCACCCGGCCTCAAAGGCCCCGTGGCCTCTCGACAATTTTAAACCAACACCGACAGAGGATCGGGAAAATCAATGATAAGGGTCTCTACCTCCGACTTGAGGCCATATCCATCCAGCTTTCGCAAATCGGTTGCTCGAAAATGATCGAACAGAGAGCCCCTTACCTTTTGTACATGCAGGTGAGGATACCAGTTGCCGTTGTTGGGAGGCGCCCCGATGGACGCGATGCGGGCCCCAGCGCGCACCCGATCGCCTTCTTGCACCTCAATCGAAGCTAGATGGGCGAAGATGTAAACAAAACGGACCGAGACTCCTGAGTCATCAAGCTCGTAACGCTCGATAAATAGCCGCGGCCCCCAGCCACAACGCTCCGGAGAGTCGTCATCACTCAGCACGACCACGCCCTCAAAGGGAGTAACAACCGACGATCCAGCTGGTACATTAAAATCCACGCCCAGGTGCAATGAGCGGTCGGTTCCTCCAAGATACGTTCCCTGCCAGAGAAAACCACGATCCTCAAGGTACCCTCCAAACGAGGCATCGAACCCATGTCGGCTATGCAGCTCTTCGACAAATTTCGAGCAGAAGCCAGCGTCAGAGAACATGCGGGGGTCCACCGTTTTATACGCGGCGGAATTCATGGCATTTCGAGCCTCTTGATCGAGATCAAGGATGCATACTCGCTTCGTGGCATACTCGGGAACAAAGAGGGCCAAGAGCTGCGCCGGTGGCATCTTGCCCTCGTATGGTTGTGGGCTTGGTCGCTTAGATTGTTCCATGGCTATAGACACTCCAAATATCAGTCCTCGAAGTCCTTAGTATGCCCCTAGTGCGTACATTTCCCCAGAGCCAATGCGTTGCTTGCGTTAGTCTATTCCCCATCTCTGGTACAGCGTAGATTCAATTCACTAAGTCTCGACCATCTCAGAATTACTGAATGTCTCTGCAAGTAAGCTGGCTTGCGGTCTTAGCCGATGAGTTTTTGCGACAAGTCCTATAACCCACAGCGCCAAGGCGCTATAAGCATAGAATTGGACGCAGCCCTGCTCAAGACTCGGGCGAACTTTGCAGGCACTGTACGCTCATGGATTGCG
>JAFMIS010000381.1 GCA_017853915.1 bacterium | reverse complement strand
GAGAGCGAACACGTGCGGATGCGTCACGAATACTCACCCCTCTTACCTGTCACCCCCTCAAAAACCGAAAGCGCCCTGATTAATAAGCATTGCCCGATATTACGGGCGCTGGGTTGACGCCCGTTCATGAGCAAAGGTACCCTCTTGCTATGGCAGCACTCACCTCCCCTCTTGTCGGCGTTATCATGGGATCCTCTTCTGATTGGGATACTCTGCAAGGAACTGCCGAGACCCTCGAGTCACTCGGGGTGCCCTTTGAGACAAAGGTGGTTTCCGCTCACCGGACTCCAGACCTCTTGTTTTCCTATGCAAAAGAGGCAGCCTCACGAGGATTGCAAGTTATCATCGCGGGGGCTGGCGGCGCGGCGCACCTCCCAGGCATGGTAGCCTCCATGACCCACCTGCCCGTGATCGGAGTGCCGGTCGAATCGAAAGCTCTTCAGGGTCTCGACTCACTGTTATCAATCGTTCAGATGCCGGCGGGAGTTCCGGTAGCCACTGTAGCCATCGGTAAAGCGGGAGCAGTCAACGCCGCTATCTTGGCCGCGAGCATCCTCGGAATTAAACACGAGAAGATATCCGCGGCGGTCCAAAACCTCCGATCCAAACAGACAGAGAGGGTGCTGGCTAGTCCTCCCCCGGGAACACCCAAGGAGTAGTTTCTCATGCGAGTGGGAATTCTTGGCTCGGGTCAATTAGGTAGAATGCTCGCCCTGGCCGGTCACCCACTTGGTCACTCATTCTCATTCTACGACTCTTCAGCAAGCTCTGCGACCGTGGGTCTTGGAGAGTGTACCGTTGCTTCATTTGAGGATATCGAGGCACTCAAGCGATTCGCGGGGCAATGCGATGTCATCACCTACGAATTTGAGAATGTCCCGTGCGCCGCGGCGGAGACATTAAGTTCAATCAGGCCTGTTTTTCCACCCGCGCGTGCCCTTGAAGTCTCACAGGATCGTCTCGTCGAAAAGGAATTCTTACAAGGACTGGGAATTGGCACTCCGCGCTTTCGCAGCGCGTCTTCGGAATCAGAGCTTCGAGAGGCATGCGAAGCCTTAGGGCTTCCCTGCATCGTCAAGACACGACGTTTTGGCTACGATGGTAAGGGGCAAGCGCGGATTGATGACCTAGCCGATGTAGCGCGCGTGTGGAAGCTCCTCAACGGAGCACCCCTCTTAGTTGAGGGTTTTGTGCCGTTCTCTCGGGAACTATCAGTCATAGCGACGAGGGAACAAGGAGGGCAGGTATGCTTGTATCCTTTAAGCCAAAATGAGCATATCGAGGGCATTCTGCACCGAAGTGAGCTTCCGGCTCCTGATGTTACTCCAAAGTTAAAAAAAGCCGCGTATCAATTAATCTCCTCAGTCCTTGAGGAGCTGCAGTACGTTGGGACTCTGGCGATAGAACTCTTTGAGGTACGCGGAGAAGTTCTGGCGAATGAGATGGCTCCCCGTGTACACAATTCTGGACACGCGACGATCGATTGCGTCGCGTCAAGTCAATTTGAGAATCACATCCGAGCAGTCACGGGCATGCCGCTTGGCTCGACTGAGCCTACGGCACGAGCGGTAATGTTTAACATTATCGGGCGCATTCCTGCTCTTGATCAGGTGCGAGATCTCCCGAATGCGCGCGTGCATCTCTACGGCAAAGAACCCAGACCGGGAAGAAAATTAGGCCATATCACCTTGCTCAATCCATCTAAAGCGGAAGAAGATATGGTTAACGGTCTCACCTCTGAACGCTAGCATGGTGGTGAAAACGATCCACTGCTAGTATTACTTCGCGCCACGAGACCGGCTATCGATGAGCGCGGTAGCGAAAGAGATGAAATATGCGGGCACTCACCTCATTTCTGGTAAGACGTACGCCTCTCATGTGGGCTCTCGTTGCATGCATCTTCTGCCGCGCACATCCAGCGGGAGCAACTCCGGTCACCCAAACGCTCGTTCGCTCATCTTCAAGCATCACCTTTGGTGTTGACGCCCCAAACCCATCTCTACGAATGAATGGCTCGTTTCGGGACTTTCGTGGCTCGCTCGCCCTTGATCCACACGATATAGACCAGTCTAGGATGGAGGTTTCCCTGACCCTTTCATCAGCTCAACTTCCACCAGACCAGCTCTTGCAAGCCCTTTTATTGCAAACAGCGATCTCTCGAATACCCACCCGCTCTTCAACATTTCGAAGTTCTAGCTTGGAGCACATCGAAGGCATGAACTATCTTCTTCATGGAAACTACTCTTGGATGAAGAAAGAGAGGTCCGCCTCGGTGCCGATTGAGATCACGCGCGCCACTCCAGCACTCACAGAGATCAGGGTGTATCTCAGTGGCGCTCTCCGAGACGGCAAGCTTCCTGCTGATCTCTCCGCTATGGCGGGCCAGACGCACGGAGCCCGCGGATGGTCTAGAGCCACTCTGATCTTCGCGCAGGCCAGGGATTGAACCCTCCAAGGCCCTGACTATTACCCACAACTCCGCATAAACTGACTAAAATACCTCAAAGGTGTGAATAGTGCGCGATTGAAAGGTGAAACTAAACAAGAAGAGCAGCGAGAAGGGCGAGAAAAGGCTTTTTACTCTCCCCGTCCT
>JAFMIS010000380.1 GCA_017853915.1 bacterium | reverse complement strand
TAGCTCAGCCAGTTGCTCCATCGGTAGTAGCCCCGGTACAGGGGCCTGATCCTGCGCCAGTAGTAGCGAAGGGTTTAACTCCCGCTTCAAGTGCCCCAGCTACCCCTCAAACTAGTAGCCCGGCTCCGGGGTCTGGACCATCCCCAGCGCCAGTAGCCCCGGTGCAGGTTAAGACAGTTACCGGCGGCGACATCGTAAATAATCTCTATTCAATAGCCGATAGTTTGAAAGAGCGACTCGGCAAAGACACAGCTAAGATAATCGGAGCAGTCAATAACGATCGCGATGAGATTGTTGAGCGGCTTGCCGACTTGTCTGAAATCAAAGCTCGAACGGGGCACTCGATATGGGTTCTCGCCAAAAGATATCGACAAGACTCCTTCTCCGCTGATCTCACAGACCACTCACTTCTTCGAGACCGCCTAGAGTCATTAACGAATAAGCCCCAGCCATTCCAAGCGGCAGTTCCACAAGGCGCAGAGCAGGGCGCTCCAGAGGCCGATAAAGCCAAAAGCCAGTCTCCATCAATTCTTCCGCCGCTGCCGACCAAATGGGAGACTATTCCTGGAGGCAAGGCCCAACAGCGACCGGTGTATCAGAAAGATCCTTCGTCCGTCACCGCGCGTGAGTTAGTCGATATATACAAGAACTCTGCCGAGGAGATAGTACGAATTCTGGGGAAACAGGATTCCGCAAAATTCCTGAAAGCGAAGAGCGAAAGTATCAATGATTTGACAGTGGCGCTCGCTGACATGGCTAAATTCTCGGAGCGTAATACGGTTAGTTTTGAGCAAGCGACTAAACTCGATCGGCACCGATTTCCGAAAGATGATTTCAAGATATCAGCTCAGGAGAAAGAGCTGCGAGCTATTGTTGAGAAAGCGCGTGAGCATAAAGTTGATGAGGAAAAAGCTGCGGACAAGGCACGACTTGATCGGCAGAAAAATCTCTCCAAACAGGTTTCAAATGACGACCTCCGCCCTCAAGCAGGGCGCCCACTCGATCCCCAAGGCCGCACCACATTTAATTCCCCCAGACAAGGGGGCCGTGTCACGGTGCACACTAAAAACGGCGCTGAGGTTTTAGGTGAGGAGCTGGTCAATAGTTACCGAGAAACATCGAAGCAGATCGTTCAAGCTCTCGGTAAGGACGAAGCAGCGCGCTTTTTAGGAGCAAAAAGCGCGCGAAGTGATGATCTCTTGGGCGCTGTAGCAACCGTGGTCAATTTTTAGCGGTATAATGGGCTTTCGATCGAAGAGGTCTCAGGGACATATAACAAGCACCGCTTCCCCATAACGGATTTTCACATTCAAGAGCAGCAGCGTGACCTTGCTAGTTTAGTAGAACAGGCCGTCAAGCGAGGACATACAATAGAGGCGCAGCATCAGTCAGAGAAGATGACAAAGGATCTCGAAGCTGCCCGTCGAAGTGCCGAGCAGGAAGCTCAAAAACGAGCCTCGAGGGAATCTTCTACTCAACATGATTCGCGCTCCGTTCACAAAGATATCCCCGTGGTAACGGGAGGTCAGATAGTTGATCTCTACCGTCGGACAGCGAGAGAGCTCACGAGTGTTTTGGGTGATAGTGCCAAGGACTTTTTAAAAGCTAAAAGTAATAAGTCAGACGATATCCTAGTAGCAGTAGCGAGTAAGGTGGACTTCAAAGCGTATAACGGTGTCGATATTGGATCTATGAAACCGTATATGAGATCCGAATTCGGGGTTGGCGAATATCGTGTTGCGCAGCAGGAGGAGAAACTCACGAGACTAGTTGATGCAGCGATGAAGTATCGACAGAATCTTGAGCTGTCAGAGCGTGAGGCTAAACGCGCTCAGCAGGCGGAGGAGACCAGAAAAGCCGTTGCGTTGAACGAAAAGATTCAAGAGATGCGCGAGCAGTCGTATGAGGCAACGACCACGGTGTTGCCTGGTGGGCGCATGGTGAAAAAATTACAGGACACCATCTATGATGAGGAAGGCCGCGAAGTCGCACGAGTTCAACGGAAAGTTTTGCCGCTAGGCCTCTTTTCGATACCACTTGGAAAGAAGATTGAAGCTGCGGAGGGTGTTCCAACAGAGGTCGCTAAAGAACTAGCTAACTCTAGTCGCGAGGTTCTCAAAAAGCGCTAAGCTTCGCATCGAGCACCAGATTCGATAGCTATCGATCGGCCGTAGTGCATTCAGTGATGCTATGGCTCGGACTTAACCAGCCGAAAAGATGACGAAAAAGTGGCCCAAATTTCGCTCTCGAAAGTTCCCATCGAAGGCTACATCAACCTAAAAATGTCCATAACACTCGTAGCGGGTCAGGGCGCGCCTTTGACGCACTCTCACCTCGCTTCATACGGGTAGAAGAAGATCAGAATACGGTTAGTTGTGTTCGTTCTTTGTTGTGAGTGGGCGTGGGGCTCTTTAAGAGGTTTCGCTTAGAACCTTTGAGAGAGCTCCATGCTCCATGGATGGTAAAGTGCCATTCGTGCAATCAAAATAAAGTAAAGTAAAGAACACATCATGAAAGCAATCCAAGCAATCGTAATCGCCCTCACGGGCGCCATGCTCACCGCCTGCGGAACCGTCGGCACCTACGTGCCAGCGGCT
>JAFMIS010000036.1 GCA_017853915.1 bacterium | reverse complement strand
TGGCGACAAAACGAAGAGGCTTATCGAGACCAGCCACTATCTTGGTTGATTTATCGGAGAGGCTGTATACCCCCTGTTCCGTGAGATCCCACCGCTTATTGTGTCTCGAAGCGTACACGTTCGCGACAATCAACAATCCTAACACGACGGCAGTATAGGCGATGGCATTGACCCCGAAACGCGCGGTGCGACCCGAAACAACCTGTTTGGCTTTATTCACCCCAGCCAATCCCGAAGTCACTCCCCACAGCACAAGGCACAATAATCCCACTACGATATGAATGAGGAGGAGTGGCTGCTCAACAAATGAGCCAACTATTACCCCACCGATAACGCCGAACAGAACAAGCACGGCACCGACGTATCCACAAAAACGAAGAAGAGTTTCCATAGTGACCTTAACCGCCTCCTACCTACTCAAACTAGCGCCACCGATGAGCCTCAAGCGCTCTCTGCGACAAGAACAGCCCTAACGTAATAAAGCTCACAAAATATGCCACAGACTGCAGCGAGATAACGCCTCGCAGAAGGTTCTGCACCTGCTCTATCGGCGAAAGATACCTCAGGACCTCAGCCGCCACCCCTCCAAGCGACTCAGCGGGAGCTTGAATCACATATAAAAGAAGAAGAGTGACCATACTACTCACACCAGCGACGATTTGGTTCTCCGTGAAAGATGACACAGCCATTCCCACGCTCGCAAAACCCAACGCGCATAGAACAACCCCAACAAAGCCTGATACCATCGGGGGGATCTCTGGAGAACCGTATACGACCAACAATAACGGAAAGATTCCTGAAAGCGACAACATCACAACAACGATTACCGCGAGGCTTAAAAACTTTCCAAGAACTATCTCCGAGACCGTTACAGGCGACGTAATGAGCAGCTCGAACGTTCCCCGTCTTTTTTCTTCCGCCACGATCCGCATAGTGAGCAGAGGTATCAAAAACACCAGAATCACCAACATCGTCTGGTAGAGCCCCTCGATTACCGTTTGATTCAAGTTAGGAATCTGGCCCCCTCGAAACGCCATAACTTGGGACATCTCGTACATGCGCGCAAAGAAGGCCAGGTAGTTAAAAAAGAAGAAGCCTACGAGGAGCATGAAGCCTGTGATTACGAAGTACGCTATAGGCGACACAAAGAATGACAAAAGCTCCCGTTTGCAGATGGCCAGTATGTTACGCATAGAGTTCTCTACCCTTAATCACTAAGCAACATTCATCGTAGGAGCCGCGACCGTTACATCTTCCCTACTCACACTCTCCAAGAAAATCTGCTCGAGATCTTTTTCTTTTGTCAGTTGATTCAGCGAGCTCTCGATCACCACCTGACCGTTGCTAATAATGACCACCTTATTACACACCATCGAAACCTCGGGCAAAATGTGCGTACTCAAGAGCACGGTGTGACTTTTACCGAGAGATTGAATGAGCTGTCGAATTTCGATTATCTGCCTCGGATCCAGTCCGCTTGTTGGCTCGTCGAGAATGATGACTTCGGGGTCATGAATTATCGCCTGGGCTAGTCCTACACGCTGACGATAGCCTCGAGAGAGGTGCTGGCACAGCTTATGACGCACATCTGAGATAAAACAGCGCTCAAGCACTTCCTCGATCTTGAGCCGCACCTGAGACCTTGAAATTCCCTTTATCTCAGCGATAAATTTTAGGTACTCTGATACCGTCATCTCCCCATACAAGGGAGGGTTCTCCGGTAGATACCCTATCTTTTGTCGAACTTTTTCGGCTTGCTTGACGATATCGAAGCCCGCGATGGTGGCCGTCCCTGAAGTCGGCGGAAGATACGTGGCCAACATCCGTATAGTCGTGGTTTTGCCCGCGCCATTTGGACCAAGAAACCCAACAATCTCGCCCTTGGCGGCGGAAAATGTGACACCACGTACCGCTTGATAATCTCCGTATGACTTTGAGAGGTTTGCTACTTCAATCATTATTTCCCCGCCTCTAAACATTGTGAGCTGTAGACGCCCCCTCGCTATAACTATTCAAGGTCCATACGACCCACGAGATCTACATGTAGAGTTCATCAAACGGTTAACAGTCCAGCACTACAGTGGCACGAGATGACTCCGAAAGGCCCCCTCACTATGATCATTCTTTGTTGATCTTTCAAGCCGTTAACTCCTATCAATTCCGTTCTCCGCCCCTCAAGATGATCGAGCTTAGACCACTCCCTGCACGCGCGGAGTATTGCTACTTAAGAGATGCTCCAATCAGAAGCGAATCAACGACTCCGGAGAGCTCATTCTCGGGAAACTGCTTAATACTAGGCATCCGCGCCAGTAGGGCATCGCGTACCGCCTCAGGGTCCTTGTACACCCCCTTGCGAATTCCCTCCGTAACTGATGCCACTGCGACTGAAAATGCTAGTGAGCTTAATCGGGTCGCAAAATCAACCGCCGACGCCAGGTATGCCCGGCGTTGAACTCGCGCCACAGGAAAGACCCTTCCCAGAATCGGATTTACAAGAGAGATTCCCTCAGGCTTATCGTGATCAAACCAAACGGCTTCAAGGCTTTGCGCGATCGTTTCACCGACACATAAACCTATCGCGGTAATTACTCGATCCGTCTCATGTCGTACCCGCTGTGGCGCGCCCTCTTGCACAACCCCTCCGGGCGCGAACGCTATCTCGAGAGCCCTATCGATCTCCTCAAGGTCTCTCAGATCGCCAACCAAGTCCACGCCCACGTCGCGCAATACCGCGCGTCCCCAGGCCGCTTCCGACTTAAACTCCTCTCGTCGTGGCCCTGACGCGACATCCCACCAGTCAGGAGACTGCGCCTCAGGACGCTGATTCGCTGAAGCTACCAGCTCCAACGCGAGAGACTCGAGAGACGCGAAGTTATCCCCACTTGCTCCCAGCAACAGACGCTCAGACACAAACGCCTCTACCGGCATATTCATCGCGTCGCGAGTGGAAACGATGACCACTTTTTTCTCGATATCGGCTCCCCAGGTAGCGCCACCACTGCTAACCAAAAGATCGGCTACATGAAGCGCGAGCGCTCGTACCACTGTTTCATTACCCGCTCGCTTCAGCGTTGAGAATCTACCTTCGTCCGGAAAATCACCATCTGGCGCGAATCGATTTATGAAATCATCGAGACGAGCGCAGTCAGCGAGCGAATAAACCACTGGCATATCCCATGCCTGCAGAAGGGCTCGCGCGGCTCGCACCGATTCTTGCGGCGACTTTGCCCATAAATCTGAAAGTTCTCCAGATTGCGACTCACGTGAACCCGAGGGTGCCGATGGTTTCGCCGCAGCTACCTGGCGCGTCTGCTGTCTAACAGTCTGAGCGAACGCTGGGGCCAATCGCTCGAGAAGACAAAGCTCTGTCTCCGCCTCCTCTGCTTTATCCTGAGCGAAAAGAACCCGGATCAGCGCGTCCCGCACCGACAAACGGTCCCTCTGAAATAAAGATTGTCGAAAAGCGTTCTCCGCGTCACTGAGGGCGCCAAGACGCGCGCAGATAGTGCCGATGTGAAACGAGGACTCCGCCGCGCTGTAACCACCCTGTTTCGCCACCACGAGCAGATCACGATGCGCTTCTCGAAGCCCCTCTGGCTCTCCACTATCGTAGGCTAATGCTCGCTGGGCTATGCCCCGCACCAAGTAACTTTCCCCGTAATTTTTATCCTTATCTATCGCCGCTGTCGCCGTGTCGATCGCGCGAGTGAATTCCCGGTCGACAAGGAATGAGCGCGCCAGCTCGCACAGCGCCAACGCTCCTAGCTCCGCGTTAAAGGAGAGCGTATGAAGAATGGTACGCGCCTCATTAAACTGCCGCAGAAGCAATCGGTACCGAGCCGCGAGCAACTGGGCCCACGGATCCGCGCCACCGCGCGCTGGGTACTCCTCATATAGCCCCAAAGCATCTTCAGCGGCTCCGAAAAAACTGTAGGCAAAAAGCTCAAAAAAACTAGCCAGGTCAGAGGAGGCGGCCTTTTCCGCGCGAGCCGCGCGCGCCAAGAAGAAGCTCTCAAAAAAGGAGCCTCTCCGGAGAGCTTTTTCCGCAGACTGAAGAGGATTTTTAAGATCTTTTCGATGTATTGAGAGCTCTCCTATAAGCGCAGGGATCTCGGAGCGCGCGACAACAACCCTCTCATCAAATCCTGGAGGTAGCGTGAACGAAATCCCTTTCTGACACTCTGAAAGCGCTCCATCCTGACCGGGATCATTAATCACCAGAGCAGTAGGAACACACACGTGGAAGTAAAACCGCTCAAGCGCGATCTGCGTTGGAATAGCGATCGACTCAACACCCACTCCGTGGGGCGGATCCCCGGTGTATGCTGCGATACTTCTACTATCAACGTCCTGAGGAAAATAGAGATCGTCAACCGCTCGAAGCTTAAGGGAGTCGAATACCGCCCAGGGTCGATACGGGGAGTAGAGGTCTCCTCTCTTCACCAAGAAAGTCAGAACCGCCGGCAACTGTCCCGCAATTCTCGGTAGCGACATGGCAAATCCTTATTCTCGTAACGCCGTGTAAACCTACTCCGGCCGCATCAAAGGAAACAAAATTACATCTCGTAAATTATCCTGACTGGTAAGGAGGGCCAAAACCCGGTCCACTCCCATACCCCAACCACTAATCGGCGGCATTCCGTGCTCCATCGCGATCAGGTAGTTTTCATCGACCTCCATGGCCTCCTCATCACCTGCTGAGCGCTGTGAACTCTGCTCTACGAAGCGCTCTCGCTGATCAATCGGATCAACCAACTCGGAGTACGCTTTCACGATCTCCCATCCATTTACGACCAACTGAAATTGGTCAACCATACGACTATCACTATCGCTCACACGCGCGAGAGGCTGCAGCATTTTGGGATAGTTCACCAGAATCGTGGGCTGGATAATTCGGGGCCGGGCTACTTTTTTATACAAGTTGTCGATGAGAGATGTGATACCCATCGAGGCCATGTCCTCAAAATCGATTCCTCGACTCTTAATCTCCTTACGAAGCGCATCCGCTGAATCGTACTCCATGATATTGATGCCGGTGTCTTTCTTGATGAGCTCAACATAGTCGACTCGCGGCCACGGAGTTGTCCAGTCAACGATCCGCTCATTTCCATCCCTATCTTTCAGCGTGAGCTTCTTGGACAAATTAAGCCGTTCGAATAGGTAATCTATCATCCGCTCCGTGAACTGAATATTCTCCTCAAAGCTCCAATACGCGGCGTAGTGCTCCAGATGCGTATGTTCAGGCAAATGCGACGGATCGTGCCCCTCGTTTCTGAAAGCCTTCCCGATCTCAAAAACTCTCTCAAACCCCCCAACCACGAGCTCCTTCAAAGGAAGCTCATGTGAAATACGAAGAACCAGATCGATATCCAGAGCGTTATTGTGAGTGTGATACGGGCGCGCGGCCGCTCCAGTGGCCTTGTGCATAAGGGTGGATGTCTCAACTTCACTAAAGCCCTCTTTCCAATAGAACTCTCGTAATGCTCGAAGAAAATTGGAGCGGAACTTAAACCTCTCCCGGGTCTCCTGATTTGACACAAGATCTAAGTACCGTTGTCGATACAACATCTCGCGATCCTTAAGGCCATGAAATTTTGATGGCGGAGGAAGGAGCGCTTTGCCTAAAAACGTCCACTCCTTAACGAGGATCGATTTCTCGCCAGTCTTTGTCGTGAATATCGTACCCTCAACGCCTATGAAATCACCAAGGTCGTGGTTTTTTGTGATTAACTTATACAGGTCGGCGCCAAGACCATCTTTCTTGAAGATTACCTGCATCCTGCCCGTAAAGTCCTGGATGTGGGCGAAGGTGATACTTCCCATTTGACGGAACAACATAATCCGACCAGCGGTCTTCACCGGGTCGTTTTCACTGAGAAGCTTGGCATCAGCCAGGTCGATTTTTTTATCGAACCGGGCTGGGTATGGATGAATACCAGCGCTCTTCATCACTTCGAGCTTCGCGAGGCGATTCGCTCGCTCCGCCACACTATCCACGGTCTCTTCAACGGGCAAAGCCTGCTCTTCTGATGACATACAAAACGATCCACAATAGTTACGTCTTACGACCGTGATTTCGAGGCGGGGATTCGCGGATGCGAATCTAAACAACAACCTATGGTGCTTTACCGCAAAAGCCCTGCCAATTTCACTGGCACGGACTTTTGCGTATCACGATAAGGGCGCAATCCCTGAGTCCACGTCGTACCGAGCATTCTACACACCTTCATGCTTGCGTAGAAGTCGCAACCTCTCTGGTATACCACGGCCTGGCCGTACTGAACCTCCCGATAAGTGATTTTTGGCCGTTACCCCAAAAAAACATCGAATATCGGTGATTTTGGCTCCTTAAGCCCGAACCGGTTTATTTCCGCGCGCTGAGCACCCTGCGCCGAACAGTAAAGGCGTGCAGCATCTCCGCCGTCGCCCAATTAAGAGGGGTATGAGGGGACGCAAAGACAACAGGCCGACCTTTGGCGTCCCGATCCGAAATAAAACACTCAGGCATTCGAAAAGGCGCCACCCGAATCGCGCGTACTCGACCGCGAGAGTCCACATCAAGACTCCCCTCGCCCGATCCTGTGAGGAGTCGCAAACCCTGTCTAAAGAACCGCGTGTGCTGCCGCAGAAAACTACGATCTCCTGACTCAAGAAATTTTACCCCTGACCAGCTCGCTAGTTGCCAGACAAAATGCGTCCAGGCGGCCGTCCTACCTTTGGGAACAATCCGAGCCCGCCCCGTGAAGTGGCTACTCGCGTCACCCGATGGTGCCCCATACAGTTCCTTAAGTCGAGCAACGGTAAGGTTACGAAAGAACCCCTCGCGCTGGTATGAATCATTACGGTAACGAGCGATCCCACCAGTTCGCTTATCCTGGAGTCCCAAGACAACTGAAAGTACTCGTCGCTCCATCGACTCAATCCAAGAGCGAGACTTTCCGGTGCGCTCTCCAAGAAATCGAACATATCCCAACTCTAAGAGATAGATGAGAGCGGCATCAGCTCGGCGCTGTCTCGCGTCTTGAGGGGGATGCGCTGGTGATTCCCACGGAAGATCTCGCAGCATCTTTTTACACGCAGTGGCATCAAGTATCGCGACCGCTTGTTGAAGAGTCTTGCGTTTCATTTGAGCGCCTAAAAAGGGCTTAAAACGCTCAAAATCACGGGTCAAAAAAGAGAATTGCTTGTGATGCGCGAGCTCACATAATCGCGCAATAAGCCGGTGCTCCCAGGCGCGTACCGAAGTTCGTATCGCTGGGATCTCTTCCCACGAGCCACTATTCTCACATTCGTAGAACTTAACCTTAGCCAAGAATGGGATTATGAGTCCGAGAAAACGTCGGTGCTTCTTGTTCAACTCGCGAGCAAGTATCATCCCGGATTCAAGCGCGTCCAACAGATGCCACGCTAGGATCTGCCAGGCGTCTTGCTTATGCGCCCAGCCCTCCTCCTGGGCACAATTCAAATTTCTAGTGATATCCGCGAAGATGTAGGGCCAGTGAGCCGGATCCGCCTGGTAATTTCTCTTTTCAGAGCGGACCATCTCTTCAAAACGACGAAGCTGCGAAATAGACGAGATAAAAGTAAGCCCCGAGAGCAGTAGCTCTTTGCCCACGCGTCTCTCTGGAGCGCGGGGCGATGCAAGATATCGTGCTGCGATGATGGCGTTGTCTCGCAACCAATAATGAGTGCCCATCGGCCACATATCGGTTACCGCCGCTCGGGCAAGAGTGTGCGTTTTCCGTTCCCCGTCGAGGTCTACCCACGGTCGTCGCTCAATACGAATGTTGAAAGCACCCTTTCGCGTGAAAAGCCGTTCTAGCGCGGCCAGCTCCTCTTGAGCGCTTACTCCCCGCGCGCATATATCTTTGACCTGAGAATTCCTCCAGCTACGCGCGCTACGAGACCCGGGGTAGCGATGTACAAAGGATTTCATCAGCTCAGCATCTAGTTTTTTTAGCCTTCGAAACTCTTGTGTGCTCATCATAGTTTGACTGTAGTACCTCTGCTGACTGGCTCGCCGCCCGTGAACCGAATATCACCGCTGGTCCATCCTACTAAGGTCCCATAGTATACAAAGGACCCAGTACCTACAGCAGGTTATCATATGAATTCAAAAGATTTTCTTCACAAGCTACTTCAGACCCCCTCCCCAACAGGCGCGGAGCAACCAATTCAACGAATCATTCGAGACCGGATGAAGCAGTACGCTGATTCAATTGAGACCGATCTACACGGAAACGTCATCGTCGCTCTCAATCCGAAGGCGGAGCGGAAGATCATGCTTGCTGGGCACTGCGATCAGATCGCTCTTATGGTGCGTCACATTACGAGTGATGGATTCCTGTACGTATCCGCGCTTGGAGGCATCGACGTTGGAGTTTTACACGGTGCCCGAGTAACTGTTCATACTGAGAAAGGTCCCATAGCCGGCCTCATCGGTCGCAAACCGATTCACGCGCAGACCAGTGACGAGCGGGATAAAACTAAAAACGATATCGATAAGGTATGGATCGACATCGGGGCAAAAAATAAAAAAGAAGCGGAAAAAATGGTCCAGATCGGAGACGCCGCGACCTTTGAGCTTTCGGTGCTTGAGCTTGGTAACAACTTAATCTCCGCTCCGGGACTTGACGATAAGGTAGGCCTGTTTGTGGCTATGGAGACCCTCCGGATGTGCTCGAATAAAAAGCTCTCGGTTGGCCTCTACGCCGTTAGCACCGTGCAGGAAGAGGTCGGTCTGCGAGGAGCGACAACATCGGCTTACTCAATCAATCCAGAGGTCGGAATCGCTATCGACGTCACTCACGCCTCGGATAACCCGGGAAATGAGAATAGCAAAGCCACCCCCTGCAAGCTCGGAGATGGCCCGACGATTACAAGTGGTCCGAACACGAACCCTGTCGTAGAGCGGATGCTCAAGGACGCGGCAAAAAAAACTCGCAGTCCATTCCAACCCGCTCCATCAACTCGACCACTTGGAAACGACGCCAACACGATTCAGATAGCACGCGGCGGTGTTGCCGCGGCGAGCATCGGAATTCCCAACCGGTACATGCACACCCAGGTCGAGGTATGTAGCTACAAGGACTTAGAATATGCTGTGAAGATTCTATCTCAGTTCGTTAGCTCGATAACCCCAAAGACCGATTTTCGCCCTATGTGACGGTGCTTATGCCGAAAAAGTGAGCAACCTTGGACGGAACGCGATTCCATGACAAATGCTTACAAGCACTCCTAACCACCCCACATTGTGGCACTTTTCCTTCTCTTCTCAATACTCTATAACTTATACTTGGCTGAGCCTGAGGCATGCTCCTGGGTTAGTAACCTCAGAGGTATGAAGCCAGCCGGATAAGGAATAACCGTAAGTAAATACCTCAGCTCATACGCCGTCTAACAACGAAGGCTGCAAAAAGATCTGAGGGGCTATGCTTTAACTGGCGCCTGATTGTACGAATTGTATCGTTTGCGAGAACATCCCATGAAAAAAATTCTTCCTGTTGTGGTGATAGCGACAATCGCGGGATGGTGGTTCTTGATGAGGTCACCAGAGCAAAAAACACCGGATTCCTCATCCACTACCCAAGGCTCATCAACTTCTCAAAACTCCGCAGCCCAGAAAACTGAGCCGATTAACCTGGGTGGCTTTGAGCAACGCTCCCCGGCAGGTAGCTCAAGCGCTTTTGATAATCAGGTCCCGGCCCGTGACGATTCAGAAGAGGGTGATCAAGTACGACCAGCCGCGGATGTGTACGCGTCCGCCGATGAGGCTTTCGCGGCTGTCATGAAGGGCAGCAAAGATTTTGACGACTCAATCCTCGAGCAATTCACGGAACCATCCCCCGACTGTAGCTGGTGCCCTCAGTTTTACACGTCGGTGAGAGAAATCGTCACCAATCCGGGCACTTCCCAGGATCAGAAAAGTTATTTCGCTGAGGTCCTCGCGATTAGCGGTCGAGTAGAGAACATTCAAACTCTTGTCGATTCAATTAAAAACGCGCGCTCGTCCTCTGACGCGGACGTCTATGCCGAGGCTCTTGAGCTTAGCTTGGGCAATAATGAAGTTACTCAGTTTTTGGGAGACCAACTCTCCACAACGAACGATACACTACGAGAATCCGCTGTCGCTGCCATCACCAATCAGGGCTCTCTGGAGGCTGTTGAGATCCTCAGCAAGCACGTCCAAGAGAGAGGCGATCCTGACGCGTACTACTCTATCGGAATTGGACCAGGTGAATTGATACCAAATGAAGATGCCTTACCAAAGGTGCAAGAGCTGGTCCAAAAGAGAGACCAGTACTCACCAGGCTGGGCGAAATCGATGGTGAATGCAGGACTACCCGGATTAACCATGCTTTTTGATCAACTAGACACCTCCAATAATATTGAGTCCGATCGAGCACTGGTCAAAGACATCATCGAACACGTTAACTATGAGGATGGGCTCACTGCCCTTCTCGATAGAGTTGAATCTCAAAATAAGAATCCGGTTGCTCTCGATCTTGCGCAAAAGATTCGGCAGGAATTTAGCGAGCAAGAGGGAGCGGGCGATGGGGTTGTCGAACCCTAGACTGCGCAGGGGTCTGCCAGAAGCCGTAACGTTGTGAGATTCGCAAGAACGTGTCCCCTCTATGTATGTGTAGATACTCGCGGCAGATATGGCTCACATACCACAAACAAACGCACCGGATAGCGAAACGCCCGAATCACCCCCCCAAAAACACTCCATAAGCATGCCGTCTCGCGAACTACTCTCATATGGATGCGCCCTGGTGGCGTTTCTCGCGCCTTTAAAGCTCTCGTACACATACGTCATTCTTGTGCCCCTGATCGTTCTTTGGATCCTCGCGCACAGGAAAACGTGGAGGAGAGATCTCGCTCTTGAAAAGATCGCTCCGATTATTGCTCCGCTCGGTTTTTTTCTTTTGACAGTTCTCATATCGGCCACAACCGGCCTGTCATTTACGCACAGCTTACCCTCTCTAGTATCTTTGCTCTTTTTTGCCCTCACGCCGCTCGTTTTTCTCTCGTATTGTAGTGTTGATACTACTCTACGCGCTCTTCTTGCTGGGCAAACTCTCGCGGCGTTTCACTCAACTCTTGAAGCGATTTTTCCAGGTACCTTGCCACGCATGTTTCTCGGTGAGGTTACTGAGTCGGGGCAACTCGCGGTAACACTCATGGCCCTGATGGGTTTCTCGTGCCGTCTCGTCCGCGATGTTCATATTCCGAGACGGTCTATGCGCGCCATCTCTGTAGCCTCGGTGCTGCTCTCTCTCTCTCTGGTGGCGCTATCCTTTAGAAGTCCGCTCGGATTGTCGCAGGGCGATCTCGTATTCGTACTATGCATGCTCGGTGTAGGAATGATGCTCGGCCTAATTCATCTCCGTCGACACGACCGCGGACCACAGCAACTGCTCTCAATCGCGATGATACAGGCTCCTCTTATGGTATGCGCCCTCTTCGTCAACCTAAAGCGAGGTCCGTGGCTGGGGGTGCTGCTTGGCGCGTCAGTATTTTGCGCGATGTTCGCGCGTCGATTTATAGGCGTGATTGTTATCTGTTCAGCGATTGCGGCCCTCACTATCCCCC
>JAFMIS010000379.1 GCA_017853915.1 bacterium | reverse complement strand
GACATCATCGTAGGGCCCATGGCATCGTATCACCGAATATTTGTTGGAGGGCGCCCGGGTCGGGCGCCGAGATGCCGCGAATCACCAAAATCATTTGAGGTTCACGTCATATCCGGCGGCCGGACCGGCCGCCGAAATATTGCGAACCCGTTACAAGGCGCGTGGGGAGGGCGGGCTCCGCACCCGCCCAGTTGCGTTCGGAATAGCACGACCTAGTACCCACTAGATCTTTCCATGAGCCTCTTGTTACAGCCTGCCTTGAGTGTCATCGATGTTGTTGAGTTGCTCACGATTGCGCCTATGATAGGTTGGCCAAGAAGTTTCAATAGTATCTGGTTGTCGCGATGAATCCTGATTTTGGTCGAATGCAGCGGGCCTACAGCCCAGGCAAAAAAGGCGAATGCTGGGTCGATGGCGCACACCTGCCAGGTGGTATAGAGGAGCGCCTGATCGCGTGCGGAGTGGTTACTATTCGTTGCGCCATGCGAGACGGAGTCCCTGCCATGGTTGTCCTGGAAGCTCGTCATCCCGGCGCGCCAGGCACAGTTCGTACCTTTGATATCTCTAATCACGCGCGCGAGGCGTGGCAGCGGTCGCCCTTAACAGTGCGACAGGTTGTTGACCTATCGTCATCGAGTGACATGAGACTGGATGCGCTTAAGGTCATGACCAGGCACGTGGCCAGAGAAGCCGAAATGCATGTGTACGATTCGCCGCCGGGCCCCGCGTTCAACATGAGAGATATTTTTGAGCCATCATTCGCGGTTTCGAATCGGGTGGGAACCGAGTGGGGCGATGTTGTGAGGGGGTATCAACGTCTGGTGGTGTCGGTGCTTCGCAATCAATCTCCCTTTGTTGAATTTTCAATTGTGGAGAACGACAGGGGGGAGGTGGTTTCTTCCTTCGTCAACCTTATACCCGTGGAGGTTCGCTGGCCACTCCTGAATGAGCGTGGAGATCCCGCAGGTCAGAGAGATATCTCTCAGACGATCGACTCGTATATCGCGGTTCTTCAGCGCGCCGCGGGGTTTCAATGGCCGCAAGCTCTGGAGCAGTTGGCGGTATTCCAGGAATCGCGGATGCGAATCGCGGACGGAGACAGTGTCGTTCCGGGCATGTGTGTCGCGGATGTTTCTCTTGGAGCGCGAACAGAGTCTCTCTTTGCAGGACATTTGGAGTTTTCCAAGGTAGCCTCCGCACTCGCTCCCTTTGGAATCGAGGGGAATCCTGTCGTGTTGCCCGACAGGCGAGTGGTATGGATCTCCAATCCGGAGTTGTCGCCCGCGGATAATCACGTCGTGGCAACTCTCGGGGGCTTCTCAGAGTGTGGGGTGCCCTATGCTGTGGAGCTTCGTGGACCGAACGAGAGTTTGGATCGAATGCGGAGAGCTATCTCCGGCATTACGTGGCACAAAGCATGGGGTGATATTGAAAAAGGTTGTATCGATCTTGCCAAGGTTCCAGCGATTGAGGTTCGCCTCAGCGAGCCGGGTGGACGGGAGGAGTATCCAAGCTCAATTAACTCATTAATGAACGCTCTTAAAAGCCCAGATGAGGGGCGGTGTGTAGGTGTTGGCTTAAGTCGACCCCTCACGCATTATGACGCGCCGTTTCATGCGCGTGTGATGTCGGCTTTGGTTCGCGGATATGTTCCGATTCACGCGGTGGGTCCACAAAGAAGTCTTGGAAGCACCTGGGTGTGTGAGGCCTTTTTAGATGAGGCCCTGACTGGTCAGGTTGTTTTGACGAATAAACTGGGTGGAAGAATTGTGGCCAGTGTGGACGCAGATCTCGTTTCGGTAGGTGAGCGTTTGGAATTGCTTCGGGCCTTCATTGGAGAGATCTATGAGAATCCTGAGATGCTCTCCTCTCGCATCTCGCGACACGCGGCGTTAGAGATCCACAGCGCCGATCTTCCTCACGTGATCGATGATGCGGCATATCGAGTGATGGATACCGTTGCCCAGATGTGGCGAGCTCCCACGAGCGCGGCACGCTCATCCGCGTTCGATTCGACATTCCGCTCTGAGCGTTTGCGAGATGGTCGTTGGGCGCTGACCAAGTTGCAAGACCGGGAGACTCGTGGTGAGCGATTCGACTCTACCACGCTGGTGATCGGGGCGTGTGGAGTGGAGGAGCTGTATCTCACCTGTGGAACGAGATCATCGTTAGGAGAGTTGCGAGGCACTCGTGTCCGTCCTTCTCCCGCGGTTCCCGCGTTCCAGGATGTGGAGCTCATCGCGCTGCTGAAAGAGGTCTCGGGGCGAGAGCAGATTCCCTCAAATGATCATTTTGCGTCTCGGATTACGGCCACGATTCCCCATCTCCGCGTTGATCGGCGCTGCTCTATGCGACATGTCGATAGTGAGCGCAGTAGCCTCGACGTCGTGTTTCGGATCAAAGATTGGTTTTTACGCCTGCTTGGAATGACCTCTGCCTGATCGCGGGGTGCGTAGAGGGGGTGCGGCTCGTTCTAAAACCGAGCGCAGAGAGCTGAAACGAACTCGAGGAGCGTAATGCCAGCGCGCGTATAGCGCTTTCTGAAAGACGGGATTTTGCCGCGCGCTTTTGCAAAACGCCATATCCGGGCCTGCAGGTTCTTC
>JAFMIS010000035.1 GCA_017853915.1 bacterium | reverse complement strand
GATCGAACTTACATTCGCGGGAGAGGGAGATGTGCAGCTTGTAGAGACTCGATTCTATCAGAGCGCAAAGGATCCCGCGCGAGTGACTATTCGGGGTAAAACCTCTGGGGCGTTTCTCAACACGGGATCATTCCAATGGACATCGGCTGTCCGAGCTCTCTGTATTTTGCTGCTACGCACCAAACTGTATCAGCTTGTCAGCGCGGGAAAGGCATCGGCTCAGCTCTCCGGAACTCAGGGCAGCTTGGCCGCCTCGCTTGACTACGCGATGACGAGACGCCCTACATGGATCATCGATATGTTCGGGAGCGACAAGGCTGGATCGCCACTCATCAATCGAATCATCGCTCGAACAAACTCCAATCGAAAGCGCCCCGGTCCCGTGGTTCTCGCCATCAATCACAAAATGCTGGCTCCGGATGGGATATCGATTAGCTGGAACAATGAGGCTGTTACTATGCCTGAATCGCTTCACACGCTACTGCTTTGCCTCCGCGACATAGATCAAGCGGACATTCAGGAGCCGTCGCTTAAGAAGCTGCGCGATCAATTAGCCGCGTAGTATTCGCGGGCTTGGGCAGGGCCCGTGGAGCATTCATCGTTCACGTCATATCAGGCGCCCGACCCGGGCGCCCTCCAAGAGATCTCGAGGGATCTAGAGCGCGGTCGGTTCGACTGTCAGATGTTGCAGGCAAAGAGATCATAATATCTGAGGCACAACATTGGAGGGGGATTTGGAGGGCGCCCGGGTCGGGCGCCGAAATGTTACGAATAATCACGAATCTTAGATGATTATATGGCACCCGGCGCACAAAGCCGCGCCCTCGCTCACACATCATTCGTCTGCCCCTCGGAGGACACCGGACCTGGCCGCCGCAACTTTCTTGCGATTCTCTTCAAGCAAATCTCGACACTCCTCTGTCTCCACTTGCGAGAACTCCTCATACCATTCGCCCACACTACCAAAGGCGCCACTGGGGATCTCCCGTAGACACTCAACGACACACTTTTCGTCGCGCGCGATCTCGTGACACGAATCTGCCGGCCCCACTGGGAGCGCGACGATAATTTCGCGAGGAGACGCGCGTTTCACAGCGTGTATTGCCGCTCTCATCGTGGCCCCAGTTGCGATGCCATCATCCACCAGGATAACTGACTTTCCCTGGAGCGGCAGGGCCGGAGCGCTTGGAGAGCGAATGGCCGATTCTCTCCGCGACAGTTCGAGCTCTTCGCGGCGAACGGTTGGGGACATATCTGCGGGCGTCAACCCGAGGGTGCGCAGAACACTCTCATTCCACACCACCACACCATTAGGAGCGATCGCGCCACACGCCAACTCCTCGTGCGCGGGAGCTCCGATCTTTCTCACGACGAGTATATCGAGCGGCGCGCCGAGTATCTCAGCTACCCGCGCTCCTACCGGCACCCCACCTCGCGGAAGAGCAAGCACAACCACTGATGAAAGCCACGTGCGCTCTCTTAGCTTTGCGCCGAGAAGGTCCCCTGCTTGTATCCGATCCAGGAAGCGTTTGTTAATCATAGTTACAAGGGTATCCTACGGACGGCCCCTGTGGGCATGATGAGTTACATTCGAATAACCTCAACAGTTGAGAGGCTCCGTCGGTTGTGGTCTTATACGCCTTATAGCGTTTCCCAAAAGTCTGTAGCGGAATCCCGTCTTTTGGAAAACGCTATCGATTCGCGGATGCGAATCAAAACAATAACCTATGGTGATTCATGGCAAAGGCGTTGCCAGTTTCACTGGCGGGGACTTTTGCAAATCACTCTATGCGCCGCTCACCTGTTGGCCACGAATCTCAGAATCCTCCAGACGAGATCCTCGTTGCGGCCACGGTGCGTGGAGACCGGGACGCTTACCGAACACTAGTTGAGCGCTATCAGGGTCGCATCTTCAGCATGGCCCTCGACATACTGAAAAGCAGAGAAGATGCCGAGGACGTGACCCAAGAAAGTTTTGTTAAGGCGTTCTTATCATTAAATAAATTTAAGGGTCAGTCATCCTTCTACACGTGGCTCTACCGGATCGCGTTCAACATGGCGATCGACGTCCGCCGAAAAGGTGCTCGAAGGGGAGGCAACCACTTTGAATATAAGGAGAGTTTGGGCGTCTCTAGCTCAGGCACCCTGGAGAGTGAGACCGCGAACGATGGCATTGTGGGACTAGGACATGTGGCCGGCCCCCACGAGGCTCTTGTGCGCAAGCAAGCAGCTCGGAAGATGCAGGAAGTGTTTGAAACGCTTTCGGAGGAACACCGAGCCGTTGTGACCCTCCGAGAGATCGATGGTTTAAACTACGATGAAATCTCCGAGGCCCTTGGGATTCCTAAAGGGACGGTCATGAGTCGTTTGTTCTACGCGAGAAAGGCGCTCCAGAAAGCTTTAGCGGAGTTTGCGCCCGACTCAACGAGTTCAGGTTCCTCAGACACAACACGGGACGCGCCTAACAACAGTGGTGAAAGCACCGATGAAGATGAAGCGACTCGAAGACTAAAAAAGAGCATGGGATGAGACTATGAGCAACGAAAGAGACCTCAACCTCTCCGATAAACAGCAGCTACTACTTTCTCGATACTTTGACGGGGAGTGCGGAGTCATCTCTCGCTTTTTTGCTCAACGTCTTCTCTCTCGCAACCCGAATGCGGCCGCCTTTCTGCAGTCTCTTAATCACTCCGGTGATACGATTCGATTAATTCAAGAAAATGACAAGTCGTCCGTCGATCTATGGTCTCGCATTGATGCTCGGATCGAACAGGAATCTCACTCCTCTTTTTATCTCGGCGAACGTCGGACTAAAGAGCGTCACGAATCGATTCTTGAACGCTTTATTCCATCACACGCGCTATTCGGTGGGCTATCTGGAGCGGCCATCGCGGCGATAGCGCTCTTCGTGATCTACACACCAAAGAGCTTTATAACGTTCTCCTCTCCTGATCCAATCGCGTTCACAAACTCACGTGAGTTCCAACCAGTAGGCCTGGGCAATGGTGGTTCAGCGCCTCGCAATCCTGGCGTTCCCCAATCTAGCGCACGACGCATGGAGGTGGATTGGATGCGCTCACACGGCTCTCTCGCGTTGATTCCTGACCAGAGTGGCTCATCGACTATCATCTGGGTGAAACGCAGGAACGGGTTTCCCGCAAGCTCACGAGCACAATCCTCAACTCAACCAATGCCGTTAGGAAACGCCACTCCGACCGCTTCGTTTCCAATTAACCGAGAGTGGCTTGACGAAACTGGCCAAGCCAGTGCCAAATAGGAATCATGGTTGTTGTGCCTTTTGTGCAGATGCTCTCTCGTAACTTCCTCTCTTGTTTCTGCGTGCTCGTAAGCTCGTTAGGATTACTAGTCCCGAGCGGTCGCGCCGAGCACTCTCATACTCAGCCTACAACTGTCACGATCTCGGTCCGAACGATCCAAGCCACCGACCCTACACATCATCATTCAAACGATACCGAGAAGTCTCCAGCTCTGCA
Organism: bacterium; assembly: GCA_017853915.1. Lineage (GTDB taxonomy): Bacteria > Bdellovibrionota_C > UBA2361 > UBA2361 > OMII01 > OMII01. Next base: position 8,120 of record JAFMIS010000035.1, on the reverse strand, counting down.
CCTCGCCTCATCCCTTCAGGATCTTGAGGCACGACTGTCGAATCTTCCGTTCTCCAATTTTCAACTCATCGCGAGCAAGGAGGAGACGCTTACTCTCAAGAAGAAAAACTCCCTTCAACTACCAAACGGGCAGTCTCTTACCTTCCGACCAGTATACCTTGAAGATAGAAAGATTGGTCTATGGCTCGACTGGCGGGATAAAGATGGATCCGAAATCTTAAACACCCGGGTGCACTTTGACTCAAATGACGCCGTCCTGACAGGAACAGATTGCGCCGCCGACGCGGGGCTCATTCTCGCGATCAAAGCCGTTCCCGTAGGGAACTAACCCGTATTTTTCACGAAGCTCGCTGCGCTCGCCGTGAAAAATGTGCGGAAATACGGCGTCCGTGGCCTAATCGCCGCTCCCGTTTCTTTGACCCGCAACCGTCACTAGCTTGACGCACAGCGCCTTAATCCCTCAAAAACTGGCACTGTAATCAGCAGGTTACAAAAATGGCTCAAGTTTTTATCCCACTCGACCGACCCTCCATTTGGAACGGTTTGTGCTTGATATGAGCAAAGGCGTCTTACGAGGCGCCCTTGATCGAACTGGAGCTACCATGAAAAAGATTCCATCCCGAGATATCCCCGAGCTGACAGACGAGGAGTTGGCTTTTGAGATGATCGAAATTACCTGCGATGAGATGGAGTCGCTTACCAGAGCATTTGAAATGATCTCTGATCTATGCGCCGATTTGACCGAAGAGGTCAAACACGAATTGGCCACATCTCCAGGCTCTCGGCAGGTTCACTAATCCCTCTTCATTGTCACCGTGCATGCATGATGACTTTCTGCTCATTGGGTTGGGTTGAGCTCTGGTTATTTTTTCATTCAACGAGCGGGACACCAGGGTCGCACCCGGCGCCCGACCCGGGCGCCCTCCAAAATCAACTCGGAACATGCTGAATCGCCGTCCGATCAGGCGCCCCGATATTAAAAATTAGGATCGAGAGTCGGGCGCAGAAATGTCGTCCACCACCACGAATATTAATCGTTCAGATTATATCGGGGCCCCAGCCCTACCCCGTCCGAAATAATTTCCGGACTATACAACGTGAAAATTAACCAAGACGTAGATAGTCACCGTGCGGATCCACAGCGGTTACTTTCAGCGAGATCCTATCGCCAAGCTTAACCTTCTGCGGCAAGCGCACGAGAGAGGTGATGTAGACCTCATCCAGCTCCACAAGCGGCGATTTCAAATCAACTCGCACGACCGTAGCCTCGATCGGCTTCCCACGCCCCCGCTGCTCAAGGTACCGCAACAACCAGTAGCGCTTCGTCTCACGACTAGCGAGGGTAGCTGCTTGCAAGGACAGATCAACCTCAGCCGCGATCGGCTCCAGCTCGTGACGATTGATCCACGGGCGCCCTGACCGGAGATACTCTATGAACTGTCGTTGATGAATCAGGTCCATGTAGCGCCGAATGGGGGACGTGGCTTGAATATAGGCGTCAAGTCCAAGGCCAGCGTGATGATGGGGCTCGAAAGACACGGATGATTTTTTAAGCTTGGTGCGGGCGGAAAAGTCCTTGGCGGGACCCTCTGGCGCGCTTCCCCCACGCTCGTAGACTTCGTCCTCGGGGCGCTCCTGGCCACGAAACAAGGCCGGTATCTTATGCTCGGCCGCGAATGACGCCATGATCGAATTCGCGAGCACCATCATCTCAGACACAAGCATGCGCGCGGGCGCGTCTTCGTCGATCTCCAACAGCCGAATCGCGCCATTCTCAAAAAAAGGAACCGACTCGCGCTTGTGCACCCGCATAGCCCCCTTGCGAATCCTACGCTCCTCGCAGGCCGCGGCTATATCATGAAGGGTAAGCAGCCTTTGGTCTCCCTGCTCCAGCAACTCATCGACCGCGTCGTAGGTGTAACGCTCAGAGACTTTAATAAATGTCGGCACAATCTCGGTGGAGAGAATTTCAAAGCCAGGGCTGAGCCGAACCATGACGGAGATGCACGGACGCGCTTTTCCTACTACCAAACTCAACGAGCTCTCTGACAACAACTCGGGCAGCATGTTCACCGTGCGATCAGCGCAATACAGCGAGGTAGCACGCCTGCGGGCTGTTTTATCCAAAACCTCGCCCGGAACGACCGCGGTAGTCACATCGGTGATATGGATCCCCAACTCAAAGCCATCGCGGGTTTGCTCAAGAGAGAGCGCATCATCCATGTCACGAGTAGAGACATCATCGATAGTGAAGGAGCGCACCCGAGTCAAATCTCTCCGAAAGCCTCGCTCCGCGGCGGAATACCCCTCAAGTTCCGCAGGCGCCCTCACGCGCTCTGCCGCCTCGATAGCCCCGTGATCATGCTCGACTGGGATCTCATGGCGAATAAACGCCAGATTAGTGTGCTCGTGGAAAAGTCCAGCTCTCCGCAGAACCTCAAAGGCCTGCTTCTCAAGAGGCATCGACTCCGGAATCTGCATCTTCTGAGCGCACAGCTGCACGAACTCCTTGGCTTCCTTCTGGCGACCGGGATCTGTGTGACCAACCAAGGCAGCCTCCTCTTCAAGTAGTCTGATAGCGTCACGAAGCTCGGCCGGTATCGGCTCTTGAGATTCCGATCTTCTTCCGGCTAAAAAAGACAGCGCATTCTCTCGCAGAGATTTTTTGCGAGCCTTAGCCTCTTCAGCTCTCATCAGATCCTCGACCGTCTGCTTCGGTCGGGGCTCAAAGAGATCTCTATCGCGCTTAAAGTGGACCCGCTCCCGAATGAGCGCGACTCGAAGCCCAGCGTGCTGCTCAAGCAGGTCAGTGCCAAAATAAGTCTTACAGATCTCCGATACCGAGTAGCATCGCGGCTCTTCCGCCAGGAATGTCCACACCTCTTTCACGGAGAGCTTAGTGACCTCCGCCTCAATAGCGGACGCGATCTTCTCAAGCGCCTCAACTCGAGACGAGTTCGTCGTGTGGGCGGAGAGATCTTTTTTGGGAAGTATGTAGAGTCGATTGCGCGCCATCTCAAGCTCACGCCCACGCGCCGTCAGAACCACATATTTATCCTTCTTGGTTCCAACCAGAAGCGCCAGAAGCACCTGCCCATCATCCTCGTACTGAGCAAGCGCTCCGACGAGCGGATCAAGCGCGGGAGCTTTCTGCGTTGGATTTTTTGATGAATTCTTGGGGATCATACGTGTCTGAGAGATGCCGAATCCTTACCACCGCGACCCACATCTCGAGTCAGGACTCTGCGTGAGGGAAGACGCAAAGTCAAATACCCCCCTGCTAGGCCGCGATTGCTTGGCGTAACTGGGCGTTATATCGGTCCGCGTTAGTCGTTATGAGGGTATGCAGTTCCTCAGAGTTGGCCGCTGTTCCCTGAACCAGACCTCTCGATACATTAACCAGAGCGCCCCCCTTTGTGCCGCGGGAATCCACTCCGAATCCCGCCACCGAATCCTTCGCGTCAGCGCCCTGAGCTCCGAATCCAGGAATAAGGAAGAAATTAGAGGGCAAATGCTCACGCAGCTTCTTGGCCTCGTCTGGGTACGACGCGCCCACAACAGCCCCTACTCCTGACCACCCGCTCGCTCCCGCGAGTCGAGTCGCGTTAAGAGAAAGCCAGCGCGCGACGTGCTGACTCACCGAGGCTCCACCACTCACCAAGCCTTGCAGATCTCGGGCTCCTGGGTTTGAGGTTTGAACAAGCACAAAGATCCCTTTGCCATACTGCTCGCAATCTTTCATGAACGGCTCAAGGGTATCGAATCCAAGATAGGGATTCACTGTCAGCGCGTCACCCTCAAAAGCGTGAAAAGACCGCCCTCCAACCATCGCGCGTCCTAAAAAAGTGGCGCTGTAGGCCGCGGCCGTGGAGCCAATATCGCCGCGCTTAGCATCAATGATGACAGGAATATCCCTCTCGCGCGCGCTCCGACACAATCGCGAGAAAACCGTAAGACCAGGCAATCCATACTGCTCAAAAAAGGCGATGTTAGGTTTTATGGCCGCCACCCGTCCCGCGACAGCAGAAAGAAATGTTTCGCAGAACAATCCAAGACTCCTCTCGATCAGTTCGCTATCACCCTGAGCGCCGCGCGCGGATTCCTCCACGACAAACGGAGGAAGAGCCTCCAACACCGGATCGCATCCGGCGACGAGATAACTACCCGTCTTGTCGATGGAACGGCACAACTTATCAGCGAACGGTGTCATGAATCTCCTTTTCCAACACGACGAACGGATCCGCGGCACTATCAGCCTCACTCGCCGTCCGCGCAGCACGAATACGCGCGAAGAATGTATCCCAATTTCGATCCGATTGGGCATACAATTTCTCAAAAAGTCTGAGTTTTGTGAGGTACAGCTTGAATTGGACGATCTCGGCGTTATTGATCTTCTGTAGCACGGTCGCTTTTGGGTAGCGCGCGTGAAAGGGCGCCACCCCTTGAGCGAATATCTCTTCACGCTTTGAGATCTTCTCCTCGCTACTGACGTCCGTGCGAGCGTAGAGGGCTTCAAGTTTCTCGATAAGTTGACTCACCGTATCGCCAAACTCCAATTGAAAAGCGAGATCACGCTCTGCCTGCTGACGAGATTGCGCCAGCAGATCACATGTCCGTCCGGCGCCGCGACACTCCGCCTCCTCGTTGGCGAAAAACTCAAGCGCGGCCTGCGAGCCGACGAAATTGGCTAAACTCTCATTGAACGCGACGTTATTCTTAATCCATACCGTTGAGTGAACGCTCTCATGCAGCACGGTATTCACGATCCTTGAGGGTGGATTCTTGAGAGTTGTTGAAAGCACCGGATCGTTAAACCACCCCAGGGTGCTAAAAGCCTCGGTGCCGCGCACGGAGCTCTCATACCCGAGCGCTTCAAGGTCGCGCGCCTGGCTCTTCGCCGACTCTTCATTGAAGAAGCCCTTGTACGGCACCGTTCCCACAATCGGAAACCACCATGTGTAGAGCGAGAAGGAGTCTCTGCGCGAGGCGATTACTATCCACGCCAGGGTGTCCTTGCCAATATCAGTGTAGGCAGTAAATGACCTTCCTGTAGTGAGCCCCACGCGTTCTGATCCAAATTCACGCGCGCGCAACACGAGGCGAAGCTTCTCTCTATCATTCGAATCGGTTTCAGGATCAAGAATGACCTGCTCAATCGGTCGTCGGCCTATGAGAATCCTTCCCTGTTCGTACGCAGCCTGAAGAACATACCCAGGCGAACATCCGGCAAGTAGAGTCGAGAGCCCGATCATCAGAATTAGAAAATTTTTCGTTGTCTGTTTTGTAAGTGATGGGAGATCTTTTTTCACAACTCCGCGAGCCTCATGAGCCGTTGCTAATTGATCACAGAGGCAGTGCTACTCTTGCTATCCACACTACGGCTCCCGCTAATAGCCCCGCTACGACGTCATCACCCATAATTCCCACCGCCCCGGGCACCCTCTCAGCGACACCCACCGGACCGATCTTACTGACATCAAAGAAACGAAACGAAACCCAGGCAACTAGTACCAACACCCACTGCGATGGCTGCAGCCCTACTAACGCGATAAACAACCCGGCCCACTCATCGATCACGATCCATTGAGGGTCTTCGGATGACTCTCTCCTCATAGCGAAGAAAACAGCTATCGTTCCGACGATCGTTGTGACGCCTGCCAGCGCGATCTGGCTTGTCAGCGATTGGAGCATCTCAAGCCTCGCTACCATAACCCAGAAAATTAGCGCGGCTACACTGCCCACAGTGCCGGGGGCTCGCAGCGAATAGCCACTACCGAACCCGGAACTTACCCAAACAGCGATGAAATGGAGGAAACGAGAAAGCATGGTGGCACTATGGCTCGACAAGTAACTCCACCGCAATCGCTTTTATATGCTCGAGGTACGTTAGACCGCGGCCGCGATGGATCTCATTACGTACTACAAGCGCCACACTCGATACTCAAAAGAGTCTCACTGCGCGTCCGAAAAAAAGGGTCGGAAAAGCACAAGAAAAAAATTCGTCAAGTGTTTTCACTGACCAGAATTTTTTATTTTCAACACTTGTTTGTTGACGAGCCGATCGCGGCTTTGCTATAAGCGACTTAAAGTAAGTAGTTGTTCCGGATAGCGCTCCAAGAACCTTTTCCTCTTGGCCCTTTCCTACATGAACACGGGCGGACACGGGATGCTTGGTGAGGGGTACAAACCCTCATGAGGTACCAAGTCTGAGGAGTTACAACGACGGGCCGGTTCCCGTAATGTTTCTCTTCGGGGTCTAAACTTTGTTCTGGAAAGTTCAAGGGAGCAGTTCTAGTATGGGGAGCTCGACGCCAGACTTCGAAATAACTATCGCCAAAGTAAAGAGTCACCGAAGTAAAGAGTCAATTCTATGACCAACCCGTTTAACGAAGACGAGGGTTTCGAGAGTGCGGACATCGCGACCTCAGGCTCACTTGTAGGCCCTCAATCGGGCTTGCCGGACGATAAAAATAACACCCCTCCAGATGATAGAAGGGCGGCGGCCGAAAGGAAGGCGGAGGAGCGCAGCAGTGTTATCACAGCTCGTGGAACCGCAGAGGGTCTCGTGCTGCGCGTTGATGGACGTGTAGGAACTGAGGATCTCGTGTTTGCAGTGAGAGAATTTCTCGCCTCGCGCAGGTCGTTTCTTTCAGGGAACGACATCGCTTTCGAATGGGTCGGTAAGCGCCCAGAAGATGCGGTGATTCAGAATCTCACTACCATCCTCTCAACTGAGTTCTCGGTGTCAGTGCGGGCATCGAAGATGAAGCCGCAAGCGGCTCCAAAGCAGCCCACGGTGGAATCAACCCGTGTGCAGGATGATTTTGAGCCGCCAGGGTTCTCAGTTGTTGGTGGAGGCCGCTCCACGACAACCAAGCGCGCGCCCTCGCAACAGGATAAAAACGTAAGTCTTTTTGATGGCATAGAGGCTTTTGAGTCACGCAGTGGGACAACCAACCCGCTGGCGTGGGACGACCCAGATGCTCGTATTATTTACGGAACGCTGCGCTCTGGTCAGAAAATCGAGACGGAGCACTCTATAGTCGTCTTCGGAGATGTAAATTCAGGGGCTGAAGTTATCGCTGGCGGCGATGTTGTGATCTTAGGAACTCTGCGGGGCATAGCGCACGCAGGGGCATACGACGAGAGTGGTGGAGGTCGAGTGATCTTTAGTCTGAACCTGCGACCAACTCAGCTCCGAATCGGGCTGGTAATATCGCGTGGCTCTGGCGCTGAACACGAAGAAAGCACCCCTCGTGGGGGTCTGCCGGAAGTAGCGCGCGTGGACGGCAATATGATCGTTGTAGAACCTTACCAATCTCGAACTGTTTGGGTACGTAGAAGGGAGTAGCTAAATGAACAGTAAATTAGGCACTGGCGGCAAGAAAGATGTCGGAGAGGCGATCGTCGTTACCTCGGGTAAGGGCGGAGTGGGTAAAACCACAACAACTGCGAGCTTGGGGGCTGCTCTCGCTCTGCGCGGCCAGCGGGTACTGGTTATCGACGCCGATATCGGACTACGTAACCTCGACGTAATCTTGGGTCTTGAGAACCGGATCGTGTTCAATATCGTTGATGTTGCCAAGAAGATCTGCAAACCATCTCAGGCGATAATCAAGTCGAAGAAGTCAAACAACCTCTATCTCCTGCCGGCGTCACAGACAGACGACAAGGACGTGATTGACGAGGCTGAGGTTCGCTTCGTGCTTGAGCAGTTCAAGCGCGAGTTTCACTATATCTTGATCGACTCTCCGGCTGGTATCGAGCAGGGCTTCCGCAACGCTTGCGCAGGCGCCGACTCAGCGGTCGTAGTTACCACCCCTGAGGTATCAGCTATTCGCGATGCTGACCGAGTGGTGGGCCTACTCTCCTCAAAGGGGATCGAATCGCGCCTGATCATTAACCGCATCGACTTTGACATGGTACGTCGAGGCGACATGCTTTCAGTGAAGGATGTTCAGGACATCTTGGGGATCGAGATACTTGGGGTAATCGAGCGCGATGAGCAGATCATCGTGGCGGCAAACTGCGGTGAGCCGGTTGTGTACAACCCCAAATCCAAGGCTGGTCAGGCCTTCACCCGAATCGCGGGTCGTATTTGCGGAGAGCAGATCGCCATT
>JAFMIS010000034.1 GCA_017853915.1 bacterium | reverse complement strand
GCGCATCGTGGGCGCCTGGTGCGCCAGCGAGTCATTCTCACGCGCTTCTAAGCCTCGCGATCTCTCCTGCGAGGGAGCGGAAAGTGAGTTTAGCGCTCTTGTTCGCACCGTCAGCAAGGATCTGAACCCAGCGACTGTGCTGTTCGAGTTAGAGCGTTTAAGACTTATTGAGCGCGCAGGAGACCGTATCAAACTACTCTGGAACAGTTATCAGATATCCGGAGATGTTGATGATGCCTATCTGCTTTTGCAGCGGGACATACATGCCCTTGTGGAGGGTGTCGATACAAATATTCAGCTGAAGAATAAGGTCCCTAACCTTCACATATCAACTCACTTTGATAATATCGCCATCCCAGCGATACCCGAAATTCGAGAATGGGTACTCAAGAAAGGGGCGGAGTTTCATGCGCACATCAGGGAATTTGTCAGTGGTTTTGACAAAGATATTAACCCGGCCCGTTACGCTGAGCCCGGAGGCGCGCGCCTCACGGTCGGCTCGTTTAGCCTTTGTGAAACACCGGAGGCCAACGATGCAGAGAGATAACAACATATTTCTCGGATTGTTTTCCCTCCTGCTGGTAATCGTACTGGCTTTAATGGGATGTGGCGGAGGCTCCGCCGGAACAGGAACGGGCGCGGTGGTGGTACAGGGCGCTGTTCTCGATCAATCAGGAGAGCCCGTTGAGAATGTCGACATACGGGTAGTCGAAACTGGCAGCGAAGCGACAACCGCCCAGGATGGCCACTTTGAGATTCTTGGAACCTCCGCTCAAGATAATGTTACTTTAGAGGTATCCTCTACTTCAGGAACAGCGTTCATCACAGTTGACATGCCTCAGGATGGTGGAGTGGTTTCAATCACTTTGACGATCGATCCAGCGCTAACGACTATCGATGCTGCCTCAGTTGAGATGTCCGCGGGTATCGTCGGTCAGTGCGACTCATACTTTGAGAATAAAACCGTTATCAGACAGTCGAATCGAGTGCCCGGAAACCTTCGTTGTGTCGCGCGAGTCGCTGTCGGCTCCGATAATGGCCCCCTCGCCCGTGTACCCATCGTCATTCAATACAATAACTGCGATGAAACAGAGGCATGGACAACCCTCGCCGCGGGCAGCACCTTTGGATACCCGAACACCGGCGTTGGGCAGATCGAGTTTCCCTTCGTTGATGACGGAACTCACTGCGTATACAGAATAGTCGCTCCTTACGGAGTGCCGGGCTTGCCTCAATTGGAGCGAAGAATCGTAACGTATACCTACCAACGCGCCCGTTAAACGGGGGGAGCATCGCCCGCAGGCAGATCCAGATCAGAAATAATTGGTACTGACGCCAGTTGTTCAGGGGTAACAATCCGGTTGGCGACTCGAGCAAGCAATTGCACGGCCTCGCGTGAACGAAAGGCCAACTTATCCCGCAGCATCTGCTCAAACTCCTCACCAGCCTCTGCCCAGAAACCATTTGATGCCAAGGCTAAGATCAACCGACTTCGACACCCCGCCGACACCTCACGGCTATCCTTGAAGCATACATCGGCATAGCGCCGCATCTTCACCGGATCAATCTCCAGAAATGGCCTGCCATACTCAACCACCCAATCGAGGTGCTTTGACGCCTCGGAGACAGAACTAGCCGCTGGAAAATCTCCTGAGTAACTTGGAGCTAATGATTTGAACAGCGTCACAATGTCCTGGGGGATCTCTGGAATGGATTCCCGACTACCCTCGACCACAGAGGCAAAGATAGCCTGTTTGCACGCCGCTGAAGCCTGTGCCCACACCTTTTGCTGATCCCCTGCGTCGAAATCGCAGTACATAATTGACATCGCATGAGTTCGATCCTCGACGGGCGCTGAGACGTAGAGACGCCCCAATAATGTATCGACGAACGATATCTTGGACCATCCTCGATAGTATGGCTGATTCGCCATCCCGCTGACGCTTGAGCTCCGTTCGAGGAAGAAATCCTTGCCAGCCCAATACGAAAGCTTGGGCTTATCGAGTGTATGCACGGGTTGATTCATTAATCCTTTCCACGGGACCCACGGCTCCAAGCCGAGAATGATATCAAGTCGTCCGATATCAACATCCTCAAGATCTTGACGAATGCTCTCGCGCGCGAATCTCTGCCGCATCATCTCAAGATTCTTTCCGGAGATCGTCTGATTTGATCCGATTAGCACCACATCCGTATCGCGCTCAAACAGATGAACATCCTGAAACGAGGTCTGGAATGTATGGAGAACCATCGCCAACGTCTCCTCGGATATCGAATATGTATGGAACCACTGAGCATACACACCACCAGGAGCTAATTTCTCACGAATAAGCTTGTAAAACTCCTGTGAGTAAAGACGCTCTACCCCTCCCACCCACGGGTTGCTCGGTTCCGACGCGATGATTGCGTATGAATGGGGTGTTTCAAGTAAGAAGCGATAGGCATCACCAATCTGCCAGTTAACTTTTGGGTTTTTTGATGCCGCGCCGTTTTCATCGTCGAAAAAGCGCGAGAATTCTCGCACCGCGGTCGAGATCTCAAGAATATCGATCGACTGAATCTCATCATATCGACTCAGAGAGCCAACCGTAATGCCGGTGCCAAACCCAACCACCGCCGCGCGGCTGTTTTCAGATACCTGCAAAAGACCCGGAAGATGCGCCATGAGCTTGGTTGTGACCCTATCACCGCCACGAGTACTACCGTCTGATTTTCCATTCACAATTACTGAGCGGGACCCATCGCTGGATTGCCCCACCGCTATAGTTGAATTAGGGTCATCTTTGTACGCGATCAGTTGTAGATGCCTGCCGACATTTTCATAAAACGCCTCGAATCCTCGATAGGTAGCGGCGTTCGCGGTTGTCATACGAAATGTGCCTCGCCCCAGGACCTGATGTGGCCATGGGTTCGCGATCACCGCGACAACGATCCCGGCGATACCAAGCGAGGCGGTCCATATCTTCCTCCTGCCCAAACCCATCAACACGAATGAGGAGATAACAATACATCCTCTCCAGACGCCGTCGAGATTCAGGTACCGCAACGAAAGGTACCCACCGAACAGCGCACCACACACGCAACCTATCGTATTGGCGCTATAGAGAATTCCCACCCGACTACCGAGTGTATCTGCGCGATTACGCGCGTCTCTGAAAACCAGAGGGAGTGTCGCGCCTAACGCTCCCACTGGCACGAGGATTAAACACACCAACGACACGAACACGACCGCATAATACAGATAAAAATTCGGGATTTGGTTTGTAAGTAGGCTGCGGAGCACATGGCTACTGTACGGCAGGTACGGAACTATCGCGTACACACCGATTAGGCCCCCCACAACGAGTAGCTGATTCTGATACAGAGAGAGCGAGTTCCCTCTTTTTTCAGCGAGTATCCACGCTCCCAGAGCAAGCGCTAACACGTAGGCTCCTACTACAAGGGAAAACGCGTAGATCGACGCGCCAACACTTAGACCAATTATTCGAATGAGCGCGCTCTGAATAATTATTGAGACCGCTCCACCAAGAAACGCGAGAGCAGTGAGCTCAATAATACCTCTGCCACTCCCGCTAGCCTGAGCAGTATTCATACCAAGAGCCACATTATCATCTCCTGGGCGCGATACCGCCGTCGACAATGAACGAGAAACGATCGCGAGGACAAGACCTGCGGCAACATTCAACGCTCCCATCCGTACCATCGTTGAGGACAAACCATAGTGCGGAAGAAAATAAAAACCAGCGCCACTCGCGCCAATAAATGCTCCAAGCGTGTTTACAACGTACAGTCGGGCATGCAGGGGGGCAGCGTCCCTTACATCGCGGGACAGGCCCTGCGTGAGCAATGGAAGCGAGCCCCCCATAAAGATAGTCGGTATCCCAATCAGCGCGGCAGCCACTACGATGTCGGTCACGAGCGAGCCTTGACTCATGCCACTCTCAAATCGAAGGTGGAAAGCCGCTTGAAAGAGCGGATCAAATACGCACGCCCACACTCCGATCCCCGCCTCAATCACACCAACCGCAAGTACTAACGAACGGGCTGACCGGCCGATAGAGAACTTACCAAACACCGAATATCCAATAGCCAACCCACCCAAGAAGGTTGCGAGAATGAGAGCGGCAGAGCGGGCCTGGCTCCCTAAAAGATTTGATAGGTACGCGTGCCAGGTCACTTCGTAGACCAGTGCCGTCGCTCCAGTGCATAAGGTCGTAAGAAGACATACCAAACGAACACATCGACCCTTATCCATACAACCCTAGCTCTCCCAACACCGAGGGAACTCCCCTACTAGTACGCGCCATTCTACACCGATTTTTCTCTTCAATTTTTGACTCCACCTCGCCTATGATATCGCTCTGGGAGTAATCGATAATCGCTCAACGCCCGAGCGATACGTAGGAGATTTACATATGCCCTCCCTAGCGGAAATAGATAAATCCGATGGTTCCGGCTCAAGTAGAGACTGCCTCCACCTTGTGAGGCGCCACCTCTCCGTTGTTGCCACCGCTCAAGGCAGCCTTTCGGTGACTCTGCGGTCGAATGACGAAGAGCCTCACCATCTTCTTAGTCTCGCGTTATCACAGGCGACTTCGTTCTCCTCCGTTATTGTTGACGCGCGCTCAGCTGTCACTGTTGACTCCAGCATGCTTTCGACTCTGCTCAAGTATTCACCCAGCGCTCAGAATATCTTGGTAACAACCCAGGCGGGGCTTGATCGTGTCTGCGGTACAAAATTGGTTAATCAAGATGGGAACCCAACAACCGATAGATTTCGATGGAAGATAGCGACGACACTCCCAGACACGGAGGGGGTCGATACTGAAAGGACACGTGAATTTGAATATCAGCTCCTGGGTGCATACCAAGCTCCCACTCCGCGATCTGTAGGTGCTCAATTTCAGGCACAACCATCCGCGCCCACTATTTCGCACCTTACTACCTATACGTCATCGGATGCTGGAATTGTTTTCTCGATTAATCACTCTATACGAGGAGACGAAGCACTTGAGGAATTAGGTAAAACGTTACGTGATACGTCGCGATTTCCACTTACTACGAGCTGCACAATAGATCTCTCCGCTATTGAGAGCACTGATATGAAAGTATGCGGTGTGGTTCTTATGGCTCTTCAGGCCCGACATCGGCTTCGAGAGTCGATGGGGGATTCATCAGATGGCTCAGCCCCGTCGACCCAACTCGTGGTGCCCGCATGTTTTGAGCGTCTGTTTCCCACTCACATCGCCGCCCGGTATGGGTTTACAATTCGCGTCGCGGCTTCCAATTAACTAGCTGTCTAGCTTCGCTCGATCCGACATCCCCCAAAATAACAAGTGTTTTTAGGATGTTTCACATTACCGAACACCTTCCGTCACTTTCCAACAAGAAACGCCCATATCATGGTAGAATAGACAACAGGGCTTAGTTGTATGAATGACTTTTCCGGCGATAATAAAGGCGATTCCTCTCCCTCCGTGGATAACCTCTTCCAACAGATGGAGGCGATGAAGGCGAAAGCTAAGATGAAGCACGCGATCGATATACCGGTCGCCACTGCTATTGTTTTGATCGAGATCGCCTCGTCAGATCATATCATCGATAAGTTTGAGAAATCCGTTATTCACAACGGACTTAAATCGATATTCAAAATCTCAGATCAAGCCGCGGCGGGAATTATCTTAAAAGCCAAGAGCGCTCTCTCCAGTATGCGCAGCAGTTCAAGCGAGGCGAGTATGCTAAAGGACGTGCTCGATCCGGCTTCCAAGAGGGCGATCGCCAGCGTCATTGATACCCTGATCCGATGTAATGGCGTCGTTGATACTATGGAGATCTATCTTCGCAATCGCTTCCGCTTGCTGTTAGGGCTCCCCGATGAGCCGCTGCCTCCCCTGTCCAACGATTAAATCGCTCCTAAAACCGCCTCGAGAAAGAGCCCATTCGTTAAGTTCCGGCTCCACTGACCGACCTGCCCGTTAGGATCCAAGATGGTGGCTACGAGTTACTCGTACGCCACTCCTTTTATTTCCTTCTACGCATTAGAGGGTACAAGTATGTCAATTGGAATATCTGGGTCACGGTCTCTCTCTTCAAGCACTATCAGCAGACTGAACTATTCTCTGCGTCAACAGGATTCCACGCTCGCTCGGCTAGCTTCGGGAAGTCGTATCAATCGAGCGTCAGACGACGCGGCAGGCCTCGCTGTTTCCGAAGCGCTCGGAAACCGGGTCTCTGTCGCCGACCAGGCATATCGAAACATCGAGGATGCCTCATCCGCGCTCAGTATAGCCGACGGAGCTCTCTCTCAGATTCAATCGATCTCTGGTCGCCTGCAAGAATTAAGTATGCAGTCCGCGAACGGCACCTATTCCGCGGAGCAACGGGGCGCTATGAAGAGCGAGTTTGACGCTCTTACCCAGGAGATTCAGCGCATCACCTCTACCACTGAGTTTAACGGCAAGAAGCTTCTTGACGGGACATCAATTAGTGTTCAGGTAGGTAGCGATAGCTCCGCCTCATCATCTCTGCAGGTTGGAGGGGTCAATATCTCCGCCGCGGTCCAAAATCTCTCTAAGCTCAATATCGGCTCTCAAGCTGGCGCCCAAACAGCCCTCGGAACCTTGCAATCATTCTCGTCGTCTCTGGCTACACAGCGCGCTGAATTTATCGGAAGCGCCCAATCTCGATTAGAGTCAGTAGCAGTGCAGACTCGCTCTCAGGGGCTCGCCTATCGCGAGGCGCAGTCGCGAATCCGAGACGCCAATGTCGCGGAGGACACCTCACAACTCGTTCGAGGTAACATCGCCAGCCAGGTTGGAGTCTCTCTCCTCGCCCAGGCTGGTAACGTGACGTCTGGATTGGCCCTTCGACTGCTCCGCTCATGAAATAAGCGCTAGCCCTACGAAACTTTTTCGCGCTCCGCACGAACTCGTAAGCATGGCGCGGCGTCCATTACTACCCTATGCCCACGTCGATAAGGCGGGGGGCTTTTCTCTGCTGGAGACCCTGCTTGCGACCGGCCTCACGGCGCTACTTGCCATGACGGGCGCCCTCTATATTACCTCTACCCGTCGACACACTCGTGTCCTGCATGAAACTGACGCATTCAGACTTTTTCTCGAGCGAGCATACGCTCACGCATGTGCCTATCAGGAAATTGTGACTCTCAGCCTCTCCGAGAAGGAGGCTACAGCCCTGCGTGAAAACGCTCAGGTATTGCTCACGCATACCATTCGACGCGGAGTCTCACTTCGGTTTGAACCCGGACAGAGTAAACACCTGTACATCTATCCCTCACTCTCATCTTCGCCAGCCACGCTTCATTTAAGAGACGCTGGAGAGGAGTGCTCTCTTATTATCTCGCTTCGGTCACGATTTAGAGTTGAGTGTTAATCCTTACGCGCACTATGAACTGCCACTCCCGGGGTTACTCGATACTTGAAGCACTGGTAGCTAGTGGCGTCACAATGATCGCGGGAGCGGGGCTCTATCAACTCGTGGTGTCATGCAATCAGATCGCGCGAAGTAGCCTCTCTCACGCGCTACCTCACTGCCCAACCGCCTCATGCAGCTCCGCCAACAACACTCTTGTCTGCTCCTGTGATGGAGTAAGCTGGTATGTCATTCGATAAACAATATTGCCGTGGGGTCTCCCTTCTTGAGTGCGTCTGTTCCCTGGCGCTGGTTGGTCTGCTGTCTGCCGTGCTCGTGCAAGCAACGCACCGATCAATTCAGATATTCCAGCTTCAAGCAGGTCAACTCGAGCAACGCCTCGCTGTGATGAAAACGTATCTCGCTCTGGGCGCTGCTCTTTCGATGACCGAGCGCTCGCATTTTGAAATGGTTGCCTCAGTAGCGAACGGCTCCGCGCCCCAAGCCTCAGATGGAGGTCCTCATCCTGTCTCTAATCTCCGTGGAACATCACAACCTCGCGCTGATTCGAGCATTCTCTCAGTGCTAGAGGTTAGTCCGCGCTACCGCGGGAGGATCATCGCAAGCTCATTCTCTGGCAGCTCAGTAACGGTGAGGGTATGCGAACTTGGCTCTATCCCTACTCAAGACCAGTTTCGCAGCTACCTAGCGCTAGGAGTCAGTGGAGCGTGTCAGTTAAGCGGCTCATTTACTCGACAGGGCTCAGGATGCCTCGAACTCGTTGGCTCGAATGTAAAGGGTCTCGTCCGAAGCGACGGTTGTCCCCCTCAGTCGCTACTTGAATTTATTCCAATTGAGCGCGAGCTATCTCTCTTCATCGATCGAACTGGGGAGCTTCGTCTGATTTCGCATGTTGGCCTCAAACTCCTCGAAAATCAGCCGATAGTGCGGGGGCTGCGCTCGATGATGATACATGAGACGCGAGATACTATTGGCGCGGTGTTGTACGACGTCGCTATTCGCGCGACATCCTCTCCAGAGTTTTCGGTAACGATACCACGTGGAGCCACCGTTACATCGATCTGGAATGAGGTCCTGTTATGAAACGATGCCTTGATCGCGCTCACGAAAACACTCGGAATTCCCGTGGGTCGATTATGATTATGGCTTTATTTTGTGTCATGCTGATGGCATATCTGGCCTCGCGCGTTACATCACAAGGAATTGCGCTATCTCAGATCTCACGCGAGATTACCGCGGGGAGCCTCTTTCGAAATCACATACGGAGCAAGCTTACACCACTCCCGCTGGGAAGCGGCCGCGGCTGCGCGCGTGAGGTAATTTCGGATGGAGATGTGTCACAAGCGTGGTATGTATGCTCTATAGACAGCGCGCCTCTCCGGCAAGAACCTCCAGGTCCTGCTCCCGTAGCGCCGTTTGATTGGGCCTCTATATTCTCGAACGCTATCGTCTGTCAGACTGGCCGAACCCCAACAGCACGCCGCGCCTTCACGACACCAAGCGCCGCGTTTGATTGCGCCATGCCAGCGGACGTTCATGGTAACTTGATAGTAGTTGAAAATCTGCGCGGCGGCACTGTAACCGTCGCGGCACCAAGCCCTGCTACCGCGATACTTGTGGCTACGCCCGGAGAGCTAACTATGCAGAATTCCCTTACGCTTTCGAGTGACGCAGTGCTCGTGACCGGCGGAGATCTATCCATTCCGCTCCTCTCAAATTCAAGTGGTCGTGTCATCTATGTAACTCTTGCTTCAGCCCATGGAGCCATTCGCGTTGAGCGATTATCAGGGTCTATTTCTTTGCGAGGGTTTGGGCGTTCAACGATCTCTCTACCCCAAAGCTTGGCCGGCTCACAGTTTCCTCTGCTGCCGACTCGCTCCGCTACTCTGTGTGGGATATCACCTGCGCTCTAAGTAATTAATCTTACAGGCCAGGCTGATGTATGATATCGTGCCAGTACATTGTATCCACGAAAAAGATACGAAAAGCGGTGTACACTACTATAAATGGCTACGTGAACTCCCCGGCTTGCGGGGCTCCACGTCAAAAACCCTGAGAATGCGTACTCCTAGCTCACAATGTGACCCTCGCGACTCCGCGATCTGGACACCATCAACGGATCTCAAGCGAACGTGCGCGATGAGCGCTTTCATGCGCCATCTCGAGGCCCATGGCGTGGGGCCTCTTCATGACTACTCCGAATTGCACTCGTGGGGCGTCGCGCACCCAGAGATTTTATGGCGGGAACTCGCCATCTTTCTCGGCCTTAAAGGTACCGGCTCCCTGGAGCCAGTCTGGGGCGCTACCCGTGGTCTCACACCGCTCGCTAGAGATTGGTTCCCCCAGTTTACTTTAAACTTTGCCGAGAATCTCCTGGTCGGAGATGATGATGCTCAAGCGATTATTTCATGGTCGGAAAGCTCCCTGCGGCGAGAATTCTCGTTGCGGGATATTCGTCGTACCTCAATCGCGATCGCGCTTCACCTCCGGAGCCTGGGCGTACAATCCGGCGACAGGGTCTTCGCCTATCTGCCTAATATTCCCGAAGCGGCTATCTGCATGCTGGGAGCTGCCTCGATAGGCGCGACCTGGTCGAGTTGTGGCACTGACTACCAGATCGATGGACTTGAGGCTCGCGCCTCGCGAGTACAGCCATCAGTACTCATAGCTACGCGACGCTATCAGTGGCGTGGAACGGAGGTGAGCACGCTGGAGACCATCACGCGACTCATCGAAAGGGTCCCGTCGATTCAGCATGTAATCCTTGTCGACTATCTCCCCCGTCCGGACGAAATCAATTCGCTCTCATGTGGCAAAGTATCAGTCTCATCGTATGAACAGATAATCTCGCGGCAGAGCGCTTCCTTTCAGTATCCACGTTTCGCCTTTATCCATCCGCTCTACATCATGTTCTCCTCAGGAACCACCGGGACACCAAAGGGTATTGTGCACAGCGCCGGGGGTACGCTGCTTGAGCACCGTAAGGAACATTCACTACACTCAGATATACGCCCAGGCGATCGACTCTTCTATCAAACATCGACGAGTTGGATGATGTGGAATTGGCTCGTATCCGGATTGGCATCGCAAGCAACGATCGTAATGTACGATGGCGATCCCTTACTCGAGAACGGCGAGATCCTATGGCGCATGGCCGATCAGGAGCGTGTGACCCATTTCGGCACCAGCGCGGCTTTTCTCGGAGCGATTGAGAAACAAGGAGTGAAGCCGCGGGGCCGTTTTCCGCTCACCGATCTTCGAGCAATTCTTTCCACCGGGTCGACCCTCTATCCATCTCAATTTGACTACATCTCTGAGTCTATCAAGCCGCTCTGGATCCAGAGCATTTCAGGGGGAACCGATATCATCGGCTGCTTTGGCTTGGGTTGCCCCTTAAAGCCAGTTCATCGTGGCGAAGTACAGGCAAAGAGTCTCGGATACGACGTGTGTGTCTATAATTCGGCGCGACAGCGCGTTGTCGGCGAAGAGGGTGAGCTGATCTGCGCCAACCCTGTTCCATCGATGCCAGCGTGTTTTCTCGATGACCCGAACGGAGAAAACTACCGCGGCGCCTACTTCTCGGAGTATGGCGATGTGTGGCGTCACGGAGATTTCTTGGAGGAAACCTCGAATGGAGGTCTCCTTTTCCTCGGTCGCTCTGACGCGACCTTAAAGCCAGCGGGGGTACGCGTCGCGACCGCTGATATCTACGCGGCGCTCCAATCAATCAACGAGATACATCAGGCCCTCGCCGTTGGATACGTGCCACCGGGATCCGTGTCTGAGAAGATCGTGTTATTTGTTGTTTTAGCCAACAACATAGTTCTTAATCCCCCTCTCGCCGCAAAGATCAAGGAGTGCCTGCGCTCCTCAAACGCCTTCTTTGTTCCAGCCCTTATCGTTGAGGCGCCGGGCGTTCCGCGGACCACCAACAACAAATTGTCTGAGCTATCTGTGAAACGAATCCTTAAGGGCGAAGATCCCGGTAATCGATCCGCTCTAGCGAATCCAGAGGTGCTCGATTTCTACCTAACAGAGGGCAGAGCCAGGGTGCTGCGCGAGTTGTGAGCGAAACTTGGGGTCTCTCTGCGTGCCCTGACTAGTACCCACATCTATCCAAAATCTCATCTGTCTTACGAAATCCAAAAACTTTAAAATGAACAAAGAGAGCAGCGAGGACGGGGAGAGTAAAAAGCCTTTTCTCGCCCTTCTCGCTGCTCTTCTTGTT
>JAFMIS010000378.1 GCA_017853915.1 bacterium | reverse complement strand
AACTTGTGAGTGAACTACGGCGTTAAACGATGAGCTGCCAGCTCCTAAGGATACGTGTATCTGCGACACAAGTAGATTCTGAATGAAGTCCCAAGGTATCCCTGACTTCCAGGCTCCTCCTCCTATCCCAAAGTTCATCGATACCGTAGAGGCTGTCGATGATATTCCCTCCTACGACTCGTTCGATCCGTCGCCCGATGACTTCTAAAATCCGCTACCTCGGTTACGGAACGGGGAAGGTGTGTCTGTAATCCTGTTTTTCGCAACTTAGCGGCACAGCTTCGGCTCTGCCTGGATCGAGAAAACCCTGCACAGCTGGGTTAGGCCACGCACTTCAACCCTTACCTCATCCCTTTTAAAGGATTTCCGGAGCTCGTGATTCGGCCGGCTACCACGGTTCGACTACTTGTAAAAAGTGAATTGATCTTACTATCCATGTCCATTATCCATTCGAGTTGAGGAGCGACGGCTGGCATGGCTCGTAGCGAGAAGGCGGCGGGTATGAGGTGGTGAGTTGGCGACGATGAAGTAAAACGCATGAAAAAAGATAGCTCGGCAGGTTAGGGCAGCCCCTAGGACCTGCCGAGCTACATTGGATGAATAGAGTTCTCACTGCCGTCGCTTCGCAAGGAAGTATACGGGCGTCCCAATTATCGCAATGCAAATTCCGAGTACCGAATTGTGTGTGTCAACCACAAAGGATGATACCACAAAGATACCCGATACAATCCCGATAATGAGGGTCGTCCACGGATGCCCTGGCGTTCGGTACACATCTTCGTTGGGGGGAGCATTCCTGCGTAAAGCAAAAACACTTACCACGCAAAGAAGATAATTGAGCACTCGAAAAAGCGCGAGCACCGATAATATTCGTCCAAACGTTCCACTGACAATGAGAAGAATCGCGAACGCTGCACCTACAAGGAGGGCGCACGTTGGAACTCCTCGCTGATCAGTGCGAGCAAATGAAGCCAGTGCTAACTTGTCAGAGGCTAAGGCATAGAGGACGCGAGACGCTCCCAGAATACAAGACGCGAGAGCTGATATCATGATGATGGCCATCAAAATCGAAAGGGGTAGGGCTCCTCCCGATCCTAATGTTCGCTCCATTGCCAAAGTGAATGGCATTGGAGTCGATGCAATCTCGTCTACCGTTAGGACCCTCATGAGAACAGCTGTCATGCTCAGATACACCGTCATTATGACGATGACACTGCCATACAACGCTCTCGGAATGACCTTTCGCGAAGACGAGGTTTCGCCAGCATAATATGCTGATAGCTCCCACCCACCGTATGTTGCAATGACCGCCTGAAATGCTAGAAACAGCCCGCCAAAGGTAGCCGAGCCTGCCGTAGCAGGGAGAGTCGGGTGTATGGCCTCAGCTGAGGTCAGTCCGAGCCCTCCCACTATGAGCAGGAATGCTATTCCTTTGAGGACAGACGCTCCAATGTGGAGAGTCTGAGTCGCTCGAGCGTTTCCGAGATTTAAAGCGGTGAGCAGCACGATGAGGCCGATTGAAACCGGCGTTGTCGCATCTGGAGATGCTGAGAATAATTTCACGAGTTGGTCGGAGACCACCATTGAGATCAGCGCAGTTGCAGCGACAACTGTCGTCCAATCGAGATATCCTACCGTGAAACCGATGAACTCTCCCAAGGCGCGACGGACGAATACATAGTATCCGCCGGATTTGGGAAAGCGCGTCGCTAGCTCCGCCATTGGAGCCGCAGAGATGAGCGTGTACACGCTTCCTGCGACCCAAACAGCGAAGAATAGTCGAGGATCTGAGACAGCTTTTGCTACCTCATGAGGCATCCGAAAGATCCCCATCGCTATCGCTCCGCTGAAGGCGACACAGATGAGGAATAACGTACCAAACACATTGCGCGGTAACATGATTGAGTCCTTACTTGAGGGTTCGACTGTGCAGATTTAACACACCTTGTGTAAAACCTTGGATTCATCGTCGCCGATGTCACCACACCTGCAACGAGCGCGGCTCGTTGTACGCGTAGAGATTCGTCGATCTCACATACCCATATGCTGATGTGAGCCTACGGTAGCACCAAATATCCTCGTTAATGAGCGAAAACGGGTTTAGCGGAAGACTCCTCTGAATGCGTGAGGTATGCGGTCGGTTTGTGCGAGGTCCCATCCAGCTGGCGTCCGTCAATTTCGATCAGGAAGGGGAAGGAGTGAGGAGGCTCAATTGATCTTGCCGTTCAGGTGAGTGTCGCGCGATAGTCCTGAAAAAGGGATGTAGGAGCATAGTAGGGGATGACTTTCGCCCCTCATTCAGGCACGGAGCTGACGCTAGCTCTGAATCCTTTACCGGGGTCTCCTTGTGGTTGCCTCCGCTATATTCAAAAAGATGCCCAAGAAACGAGACTATTTGCCGAGAGGGGCTGGAACGCGGTCGCAGGCGTTGGCAGCCGAAAAGGTGATGCTTGAACAGCCCCCAAATGTAGGAAGTCACATGAGTATATCTTCACTTCAAAGTTCCTCTGTTGTCTTAACGGGAGACCGGCCGACCGGAAAGCTCCATATTGGGCACTACGTTGGGTCGCTGCGCAATCGAGTGCAATTGCAGGATTCTCACTCTCAGATAATCCTGATC
>JAFMIS010000377.1 GCA_017853915.1 bacterium | reverse complement strand
GGGCTTTAACTGCAAATGAACCACGCGAGGTTAGTTCGCGGCACGCCGTACATCACGTACTGCGCTCGCGGTCAAATAACTCCAAGGGATACTACTATTTGCACTCAAAAAGCATCGAGCTATGAACACCTTGAGACCTGACTCTGCGATACCAAAGCCAAGCATTTTAGGGCTTTAACTGCAAATGAACCACGCGAGGTTAGTTCGCGGCACGCCGTACATCACGTACTGCGCTCGCGGTCAAATAACTCCAAGGGATACTACTATTTGCGCTCAGAAAGCATCGAGCTATGAACACCGCTCTGGCGAAACAGACTGACCAATCGAGACAGGAGCAGACTCCTTTTGAGCGCTTATTGTCTCACCGTGACTCCCTGCGGGAAGCCACGGCCCACGTCAGACCTCTTGTGGAAGCGATCCAGCGCTACAGCGATGAGCGCTCCAGGTTGCACGTTTCACACAGTTCATCGGTCGAACACACTACCCACCCCATCTCGAACGGAGCATCTTCGGTAGAGATCTCTGCGGTGCGTGCAGCTCTTGAGAACCAGCGAGTCTCGTTGATGAACGATCGTAGTGCAATGTCAGAGAGGTATACGAAGATTCTTACCTCTCTTCAATCAACACCCGTCACTCCGGAAACGGTTCCGACCTCAATGAAGCACGCCATCGAGTTAGCATCTCTCGGCTATCAGCATCAAGCAAACAATGAGCGGCTTACAGCGATCATAGAAAAGAAACGCGAAGCGACAACGCTACTAATCACAACGCTTCTGCGGGAGAACAACTTCCCCACTGAACATGAGCTGTCGAGAGCTGTTGGCAAAGCAAACTTAGCCGAGCGCAAAGCTCTCGGTCCATTTTCACTCGGAAAGCTATTTCGCCCCGAAGCTGTGCGGCGCGCTCACGCTGAAGCCGCACGCCTCTCATCACTCGAGGAGGAGCTGCGGAAATTGCACGCGGGTTTACCATCTTTCTACTCTCTACCTCACGATGCTCCTAAGTTTTTTGATAGCGATATTAATCGAGTATTCGAGCGCCCCCTGATTGACCGAGTAGGTCAAACGGTTTCGAAGCTATCGGATTCCGTGAACGAACTCCTCACCACATCATGGTTCTCTCCCAATCGTGCCCTTGAGGCAGAGCTGACGAGTCCCCCTGAGCAGCGAAAAACTTGCCAGGCCGCGGCAACGATCCTGAAGATGACTCTTCGCGATCGCGATGATGGCTCTAGTTACTTGAACACACTCGACAGAGCAGAGAGCTTTATCGATGAGAACCTGAGGCTCCATGCCGCCGGAGACCGTTCACGTATCTCTGAGCTTGCGCGAGAGCTAGACTATGAAACACTCACCACCTTGCGAGCGATCTCAGAAAACGCTGGGCCAGCGGATCCACTTGTTGATGGCCTTCGTCCGCACCTTCTCTGGATCTGCATCGGAAGCGAGATCGCTCAGGTAGTGCGCCTGACTGAAACATTAACCGACATTACGGAT
Organism: bacterium; assembly: GCA_017853915.1. GTDB lineage: Bacteria > Bdellovibrionota_C > UBA2361 > UBA2361 > OMII01 > OMII01. The sequence goes on along the minus strand of JAFMIS010000377.1, from coordinate 1,124 downwards.
CCTACCAGGGGATGTCGCAACATTAGGGGGTTGTATGAACTTACGTGGCCCGTATCGAGAATGTCCCGATGCCTTGAACAGAATCAGGAGGTGCTCAACAACATCCCGATGTGGAATGCCACTCGCTTGAGCCCTGAGACTCCACACCTGCTCGCGGCGTGCGCGGGCATCCCGATTGACGAGGCCAGAGACATGGTACAATCGGCGGGAGAGGCTCACACCTTGCTGGGAACTCTCATTGTGAAGTCTCTTATGTCCACCTCGAACAAAGAGCAGCGAATCGGTCATGGCTATCAACTGATGAGCCTGCGGGATCCAGAACTCTTACCGTTGCAGCTTATAAATGCCCTTCGTGAGCCGGGGCACTCCGGAGAGTGGCCCTTCATGAACAACAGCGCGTGGTGCTCGATTATTGCGCGCCTCTCTCACCTCTCAGATGCAGACGTGGCGGCACTCAAGGCGCATCCCTGCCCCAACGTCTATGCCCTCGCGCTTCATCTGCAGGAGCACGGGGTCGAGGCCAACTATTTGTACAAACAGAACTCTTCCACCCTTGAAATCAATCCACCGCGAGTTACGACTGACGCGCATCTTGAATCTATCGCCTTACACTATCTCCAACACGGCTCCGAACGAGAGCAGGCATTCATGGCGGACCTGGTAGCCCGAATTCATTCCGGTATGTCCCCAGCGATCGCAGCGAAGGTTGCGCGCATTTTTGAGGCCCCCTCCGGGGACAGGCTCACACGCGATTGGATTGAATACGTGGCTAGTAGCATAAAGAGCAAAGAGGGTCATCGCTTTGGCGACCCCCTCATCTGGGCGACTCTCCTAGCTATCGACAGGACATCATGGCGGGGAGAGACTACGGGTACAGAATACGCGGCCCTCTTCTTCCGGCACCTCTCGCCTGCCGGGCAGAGCGATCCTACTGTCGTTCGCGTTATGGCTAAACATCTGAACGTCTCTGAATCTGCTCTTCCGCTAGTACGTGAGGAAGTACCGGCCCTCATCGCAGCGGGGCTCCTTGAGGACACTCCCCTTACTGGCTACAACTCACACCATACCCGCTTTCTGCAAAACGCCGCAAAGCTCGTCAATATACCCGGCATGCTCGAATCGGC
>JAFMIS010000376.1 GCA_017853915.1 bacterium | reverse complement strand
AAATGGGCTGTGAGCTCAACGGGCTTCGTGTTTCTACGATACAAGTAGATTCCTCGTAGAGAGGCGCAGAAACTCGAATACCGGGAGATAGCCGCAACGCCATCAAACCCACCTTGGGCAAGCCGTCTCGCGACAAGAGGGCGGAAAGACTGATTCAGCCAGCGACCGCGCCCCCACGCAGATCACAGCCTCAGGTGAGGCGTCCCCAGAACTAGGTCACAGCAGGATACATGAGCGAGGGTGTCGCGGGGAGACCCTCGACAATGGGGACATCCTGAAATCTCCTCGCAACCCGCGGCGCCACTGTGGTGGAGGGACCGCTAGATCGCCTCTGAAGAGAACCTCAGGGTTCCAAAAAATTATTACATGTAACCAGGGGTCAACACCTGCCACCCAATCTCGTCAAGTTCATTGGCTCTGAGTCCTTTACTGTCTCCTAGTCAGGGCAGTTCCAGGCGAAGAATCCTTTATGGTTCGCTTTATTTCTCTCGGGGGCTTCTATGGGCATGAACCAGGCTGTATCGAATCAAAGTTGCTCGTGGATCGAGTCACTTCCACTTGTGGAATTAGGGTCGTTTCCAATAGGTATTAATTTCAGAGAATCTACGAAAGAGCCGCTGGTAATTCATCACGCGAATCCTCGCAAGCTGCGCGAAGAGGAAGTTCTCCGAATGAGCGGAGACCTTCTCCGAGTCTACGAGGAAGGATTTCTCCTCCCTAAAACCGACGACCCATCGCTGATAGCACAGAGGCTAGACGATTTAGCTGCGCATATCAGAGACGCTCATCGGGTGTTAATTGCCCGCGATGGGGCCTGCCCTGTAGCATTTTTATGCAGTGAGGTGCTTCAGCTAAGCGTCGGAAAGGCGTATCACCTCCAGGGCCTTGTGTGTCATCCCTCAGTTCAAGGGACAGGCCTTGGACAGCGCCTTTTAGAAGTTGACGTGTCCCAGTCTGATGCCCACTATATGTTGATGCATACCCAGTCGATAAAAATGTTTCGGCTTTTCTCCCGGGTCGCAGTTCAATCGGAGGAAGTGGCTCACCTACTTGTCCCTCAAGTCACCGATAAAAAGCTGGACGGCCTGGTGGATCGCGGGCGATATCACGGTCGCTGTCTGTATGGCGATGTTGAGACCTTCACAAAATTTGCATTGCCCGGAATTAACGGGGCTCAGGGAGATGCAATGTTTGTAGCCGGAACAATTAAGCGGTAGTCATTTATGCAAAACCTCACGCTTGTCGCAGGGCTCCATGGTAATGAAGCCCTGCCTCTTGAGGCCCTTAGGGCTTTAAATCTTTCGGTTATTCCTGGTCATCCTCAAGCTTTGCTCGAGGGAAGGCGCTTCATAGAGGAGGACCTTAATCGCTGCTTTGGTCGCGACGGCTCGACCCTCGAGCACCATCGTGCCAAATATCTGTCTGAAGAAATTCTCCCGAAACGCCCCGTTCTGGATTTCCACACGTTCTCCTGCGATTCGGAACCATTTGCCATCGTTGTGGACGAACAATACCTCCCCCTAGCCAAATCGTTAGGCCTTCCCCATGTCGTAATAATGAAATTCGATATTAAGCAGGGGGGCTCACTTATTGGGATGCGAGGGGGCGTCTCCGTGGAGATGGGTCAGCATTATGACTACGCCTCCTATCTCCGAACTCAGGAGGTTGTGAGACGACTTGAGCAGCCATGTATTTCACCTGACGTGCGTGTCTATGAGGTGATCGATATCCTACGGGAGCCCGGTGACTACGTTAATTTCCAAGAGCACCCTTCTCAGTTTACCCCCGTCTTGGCAGGCGAAACGGCCTATGAGCACTTCGGCCTTAAGGCCCGTCGAGTAGAATAAACGTCCCAATCGCTCTCCCCTCCAGAGAGCTCCTCACTACCTCCCAAGCTCCACATTGCTGGAATGAAACCGAAAGGGGGGGGAGCCTGTCAGGCTCCCCCAATACTGTCGGCCTACCCTAGAATCGGTCGATGCCGATGGCGCTTCGAATCTCATGCAGCGTGGTACCCGCGATGTTTCGAGCTCGGGCAGTTCCCTCTTTGAGAACCTCCTCAAGATAGGCAGGGTCTTTCTGCAACTCCTCACGACGCCGTCGAATAGGCTCAATGAGGTCGATCAACGCATTCGCCAGACGCCGCTTCACCAAACTATCGGCAACACCTCCTTGGGTGTACGCGGCTTTTAACTCCTCAAGCCCTGAACGGTCTCGATCGAAATGCTCGAGATAATCGAATACAACGTTCCCCTCGAGGTGTCCCGGATCCTCAACTCTCACATGCTTTGGGTCCGTATACATCCGACTGACCTTCCGTGCTATCTCCTCATTTGTATCAGCCAAATAAATTGCGTTACCAAGGCTCTTGCTCATCTTGGCTTTACCGTCGAGGCCTGGCAGCCGCGAGCATTGGGATAAGATAGGGACACACCGCCGGAGAACGTCTGTGTTATAGGTTCGATTGAACGAGTCAACTATCTCGTTGCACAACTCCAACATGGGAAGCTGATCATCTCCGACCGGCACGTGTGTTGTCTTGAATGCCACGACATCAGCGGCTTGGCTTATTGGATAGGTGAGAAACCCGACTGGTATTCGACGCTCAAAACCCTTCTGTTTGATCTCTT
>JAFMIS010000033.1 GCA_017853915.1 bacterium | reverse complement strand
CTGAAGGCCGGCTTCCTTGGCGGCTCGAGTGCGCGTTATCTCATGCGCGATCTCCTCCGAGAGTCCAACAAGATCCAGAACAAACTCATACCCCTCTTCAGTCCCCGCGATTCGGTGACAGCGCTTCAAACCCGGAAACAAACACAGATGAGCGAGCTTATTCCGCTTACTGAAGCGCTCAGCGATAGTTGCCAATAACAAGGTCTTCCCTGAGCCCACAGGTCCGCGTATCGAGGTGATCCCTCCTATCGGAAAAGATATTCTCGGGATAGAGAGAGGCCCTCGCTCGATTGCGCGCAAGTCCAATGCGACTCCCTCAGCCTGAACTCGTCGACGTGCCGGAATGTGACGGGTCTCTGGGATCACAACTTTTACAAACGGACGCAGGGCCATCGGTATCTCCTCAGATACGCCCATGCCCAGACTCTCTCCATCAACTACGAGCGAGACATCGGAGAGCCTCGAAAGCGCCACAACAACGGCTGAGACGATCGACCTCTCCCCTTGAGACATCATCTCCACCGCGGCTCCGAGAGGATAGTCGCCAAGACCACCATCACATACTATCTCTAATTTTTGACGAAGTAGTGCGCTCGCGTCCGTGGAAATACCCTGGCGTATTCGAACAAGCAATTCGCGAAAAGAGAGCGCGGCGAGAGAAGAGAGCGATATCTCTTGAAAGGAAAAGTTTCGAACTGAGGCACAAGAACCGAATCCCTCACAATCCCGACACGCGACGTATCGACCCTCCGACAAAATCCAACCATCACCCCGACATCGCTCGCATGGCGGAAGCTTCGATAGATCCTGTCGAGAGGGAGACTCAAGAGCGCGCGAACACGAGGGGCATCGCCACGAGCGCGAGACACTTCCAACAAGGACTCCACATGAGGAGCGATCTGGATAGAGACGAATGTTGAGCTCGCTGCCTCCACGTCGAAACCATCGCTCGATCTCCTCTTCGATGCTTGCCCTCTGGTTTGACGCTATTACCGCGAGAACAGCCTCGCCCTCTTCATTGTTGAGGTCGTCAACGCGAGTCAGCCGCTCGCCTACCACAGCTCTCTCAACTCCTAACAACTCGCAGCGCTCCTTGAGAGAGAGGGTCTCCTGATCATCTCCAACACTAGCAACTAAAAAGCCGTCGTATGGTAACACGAGATCCCTCAAGTGTGTTGGACGCAGCGCCAACTCACCACACGAATCGCATCGTGGGTGAAGACCCGACACTACTACCTCAACGATTGGGTCAAAGAGCTCCAACTGATGCATGAGGGAATGAGGGAGCACGCCAAGCTCAGCACGAAGCATCCTTGGGTGACTGGGGCGAGAAGTGCTCGGGCACACAAAAACCACCGTGGAGAAAGCCACCGTGGAGCCAAAAACATCCAGATCGACCCGTTCAATCGCTGAGCGCAGCCCCAGGTAAAGCGCGTCAGACACGACTACGCGCGGGGTCGACGATTCGACCATACGCGCTATGAACTCCTTTCCCTGATCGGCTGTCATTGGTACCCTACTGTGATGTAAGAGGAATGTTACGACAAGCTAATCGTAAGGCATGTAACCAGTCGGCTATTTGATGCATCGTACACAGAGGAGTTTTTTCGAACCAAAAGCAAGCATTTTCAGGTGGTTAGGCTATTCTATTACCACCGCGAACGCCCTCACAACACACGAGTAATACCGATACCAGACTTTTATGACCCAACTGGACGTCCAACACCTTAATTCCGTAAGCGACTCGTGGGCCACTCTGACATGAAACTTCTTCGAATAGCGCTCTCCTTTCTCTCGCGGACTACTGGACCACTCCGTCGCATGCGGACCTGGTTACCCCTTACTCCACAGAGCTCAGCCCTCCTACTCGTCGGGCTCTATCTTCTCATTGGCCCTGTACCCCACAGCTCCGATATTGTATCAGCGGCTCTCGCCTTCGGACTTGTGGCGATAGTGAAGATATCGATCTTCCTTGTCGTTGGTCAGGGAGTGCGGCTCAGAACAAAAACACTTCTCTCGGTCTCCGCGCCAAACACTCCCGTTACTCCACATGACCTCGCGCGCGTCGTGCTTACGCTCCGTCCGGCCAGAATTCTTCCCGGCACCTACCTTGCCTGCTCGCTTGAATTCGATTACGAGGGTAGTTCACCAAGCATCGTGAAGATATTTGGCTCTTCATCAAAGGAGAGAAAAGTTCCTCTCGATCTCTCTTTCCCGCACCGTGGCTCTTGGGACATTCGAGGTATTCGATGCGTTATTCGCGACATAACTGGTCTCGCGAAATTTTCATGGCTCATACCAGCACAAAGTTCCGTACTGATACAACCACCTTTCGTCCCTGACACAACCCTGCCCCTTCTCAGTTCGACTCAACGACCCGGCGATCTCGTTACTGACATGTTGCATCGTCACGGCGATCCCTTCGATATAAAGCCGTATCACCCGTCGGACGGCTTAAAGAAAATAGTGTGGAAAGCCTTCGCAAAGAGCGGCGAGCTTCTTTCCCGACACCCCGAAGCGTCCATGACACCCGAGGGCTTCGTGACTATTGTAGTGCTCGCGCGTCCTCACGACGACGACCTGTGCGGCAAAGCTATCGCGTATGTGCGATCGCTCAAAGAACTAAAACTAGACGTGGTTGTTGGATGCGAAGGCTCCCGCGGCCGAGCTCTAGCTACTGACGCTGCTCAGTGCGAACAGCTGCTGATCGATTCCGTCTGGGATGCCGCGCGCGCTTCTCACCAGGGCCTCATCGAGGCCACCCAGGAAGTTCTCGATCACTGCCGAGAACACGCGAAATTAACCGTGCGCAAGATGGTCTTGTTTGTCGCGGGCGCCCGAGTTGCCGATGGCTCGGAGGCCGAGGCTATTCGACAACTAGGGGCGTGGCTCGGAACTCAAGGCATTGAACCGATCTTCTGCCTCGCTGAACCGAGACAACTGCGAATTCAATCATCTCCCTCACTCGCGCGTAAGACGCTTAAACTTTTAATTACCCCTCCCACCGCGGAGACAGAACACGCCTCCGCTGACAATTATCGAGCGTTTCTCACTTCATGCCTCGCGAGGCAGTGGGAGGTATTTGTATGAGCACGCCAGATCGCGCCGCGTCCATCCCATTCTTCAAGATCACCCTTCTCTTTCGCGCGTTCTGGATCGCCGTTGCCACGTTCGGCCTCAACGCTCTCGTTTCTCTGGGAACACCTCCCGCTTTTGTCGCGACGGCTGGCATACTCGGCATGCTCATTACTTCTCGCGTCGCTCACACTCGACTTACCTCGATCGGGTTCTTTGTGGCGTTGCTGGGACTAGTAGCCACCAATTCGGCTCTCTTCTGGCTTATTCATGAAGGCGCTCGGTTGAGCGGCGCGACCGGGTTCGGGGTGGACGAATTCCAACTCCATGTTGGCACCTGTCTCATTTCAGCGATCGTCTGGTCGATTACCACCTGGATCTTTTGGCGCGCGCGACTGGGTATCATCGTTGAAACGGTAGTAACTCTGCTCGGAGGAGTGCTTCTCTTCGCCAGCCACCGAGATTTTCATCTCGATCAGCCGAAGATCGTGTCTTCTCTGGCATGGCGACTGGGGATGGATCACTTAGCGATGCTGATAGTGGTCGGCTCTTCGCTTCTCGTCTTAGGCATAGCCTACCTGTACTGCGCATCCCTCGCGACTCGCCCCCTCGCGGAACGGGAACGGGTGCAACGCTCCACATCAAAAAGACAGTGGCTTCTTGGCACAACTCTCGCGGCCACAGTCATAGCGATTCTCTACATCATTCAGCAGATGGTATACGCTCACTTTAACGCGATTATGTTGGCACGAGTCGCGAATGGCGTTGGGATGAACAGCGAATCCGGAGTAAGTCCACTTAGCTTTCAATCCGCTCTGGGCAGCACCAACCAACCAGCGGCGCTGGTGCGACTTGAGGGAGACTACGCAAACAATCCGTTTAGCCCGATGATGTACATGCGCGAGAGCGCTCTCTCCTCATTTAACGGCAAAGAGATGGTATTCGCCGGTCGCGCCTATGATTCCGATCTGCCTGTCACCGGCTCGCGCGATACATTTTCACGACAGGAGGACGCTGAATTAGGCCAACGCACCCCCTTGGTGCAATCAGTGTATCTTTTGGCTGAACACGACCACGCCTTCGCCGTTGATTACCCGGTTTCGATCGTTCAACTCAAGAATCCCCGCCCTAATCGTTTCAAAGCAACCTACCGGGCGTATTCAGTGGCTCCCGCGTACTCAGTCTCACAACTAAGCTCGACCCCCGTTGGAGATCCTCGTTGGACCCCTGATGTGCGAGAGCACTACCTGGCTCTTCACCCCGATCGCCGATACTCAGATCTCGCCCGCGAGGTCACCAAGGACGCTTCACAGCCGATCGAGAAGATGCTGGCGCTTACCAATTACCTCTCCCGCACCGCAATCTACACCCTGACCCCTAATCATACCGTAAAGCCGGACGAGGATCCCGTCGCGCCGTTTTTATTTGGTGACCATCGGGGTTACTGCGTACACTTCGCACATGCCCTGGTGTACATGGCGCGATCGCTCGGCATTCCAGCCCGCATCGGTACCGGCTATCTGACCGATCTCAGCCAGGCGAAAGATGGGCACATCTTACTTCGCATGAGTGATCGACATGCATGGGCTGAGGTCTTTATCGCCGGCATCGGATGGGTCCCCTTTGATGTGCAGCCAGACCAGGTCGAGAGTCACGCGGAAACTCAGGTCGACTCCAAGCTGCTTGAAGAGCTGATGGGAGTTCTGGAACCTGGAGAGGAGATCCTGCCTACCGACACATCAAAGGATGAGCCAGGAATGCAGGACCCTGAGCCCCTCTGGACTCCCTCTCGCCATCATGTTGTCGGAACACTACTAACACTCCTTACTCTCTGCGTGATTTTTAAGATCCTGCTGCGCGAGGGATGGCGAATCGCTCCATCACCTCAACTTAAACTGCGCTGGGGATACATATCTCTCGCCTCATTCCTGCACGACGCAGGGCTTAGTCGTGAGTACGGAGAAACCCGATCCGAATTTGCCAATCGCTCCCCACGCGGTCTACTGAGAGACATTTCAGAGCTCCTTGTAACGAGCGCTTATAGCAAAACCTCCCGACCATCATCCGATCGCGTCCTCTTGGCGATCATGCGGGCCCGCGCTCATCGCACGTCCATCCCTCTGTCAAAAAGAGTGCTTGCCCTTCTCAATCCCGGCTCCTTGGTGAAAACTATTACGGGGGGCAAATGGTGAGGCGCAGCGTTCGAAACATAGTGTACTGGTGCGTGGCTTTAACGATCGTGACAGCCTGCCATACTGCCGTCGCACAATCTTCGCCGGACAAAGGGTCTCCGAAAAAGGATCTCCTGTTCGACCCATTCGATCCGTTTGACATCGGTGACCTCGATGAGAGCTCAGCGGCAAATGACGCGAACAAATCGGCTGAGGAGCTGCTCGGAGACGCTTTTTTCTTGCTGCGATCAGAGCGCCCTCTTGATGCTCGGACAAAACTACTCAAAGCCCTGCAGAAAGATCCCTTGATGTACCGCACCCACTATCTCCTGGCGGGATACTACCTCGTTCACGTCGGACATTTTCGGCTGGCGATGAAATATATCACTCGAGCGGAAGAGCTGTTTGAGAAAAAGCACGGAGCTCCTCCATATCGGGATCGTCTGCTACAACTAGAACACGGCGATATCCTCTACTACCTCAGCCAGATCCGCCTTAGCCTCGACAACTATCAAGGCGCGCTTGACGTTCTCGATCGATACACGAGCCTGGGCTACTCAGCTGACTGGTATCCAGGCGCGCGAGCCTGGATACTCATGAAGCTGGGCAGAATTCAGGACGCGATTAAGGTCGCGCGAGCTGGCATCTTGGCGGGAGCAGAGCCTGGAAGGACTCTGAACATGCTCGGCATATTGTTATCAATGAATGGGCAGCCACAGGAGGCGCTCGAGGTCTTTCGTAAAGCGATCGCCAACGAATTTTCCTCTGGCTCCGAGGGGCAGCCAGCGACGCCCCTCAATAATTCCGGCGAAGTCTACAAAGAGATGTTTGATGACGACAAGGCTGAGTCATCATTCCTGCGCGCCACGAGTCTTCCCGATGGCTGCGAGCACGTGCTTCCGAGCCTGAACTTGGCGCTCCTCTACATCGAACAACAAAAAAATGAGGCTGCCCTCTCGGTTCTCGACGCGTTCCAACACTGTGTCGCTCAATTTCCCCTCCGAAACAATGAGGAGCACGCTGCGCTGGTACACCTGGCACGAGGCCGAGTCGATCTTCACACCGGAAATGTAGATCGCGCGATTCGACGTTTTCGTACGGCGATGGAGGGGACTCAATGGTTTGGCAAAATCGGCACAAACCAAAACGATCTTGTTGTAGGCGCGACCATCTCTCTAGCTCAAGCTCTGCGGAGAAAGAACAACATCCTGCGCGCACACCTCACAGGCTCGTGGTCTGATTGGGTCGCGCAACAACGAGAGATCGCTTCAAACACTATCGAGGCCTGGTGGTTAATGCGTCGCGCACGTCAGATACTCACCGGCGAGCTCAACGATCTGGAAGATCTCTCGATTCGAAACACAGATAGTCTTATTGAATACGCCACCCTTGGAGAGACCCTCCAGGGACTCTCACGAGCCGCTTTAGACGCGCGCCTTGAGGACGAGAAGAAACGAGACACTCGCGCCCAGGCACAACTTTTTTACGATATGTACCGGGCGGAGAGCCTCCTTGGAGGCTGGAACTCCCGCGAGGCTCTCGCTCTTCTCGACAAGGTCATCGAGCGAGCTCGTCCGCGCTACGATGACCTCCTGAGAGCTCACGCAACTCTGCTTCGCCTTCAAACCCTTGAGGAAAGCTCAGCTCGCTATCGAGATTTAGCCTACACGATCTTTTACACGAACCCCGCTGAGCTGCGAAACTATGGACTCCCACTTCCCGTAAAAATTGTGGGCTCGTCAGTAATGCGCTCAATGATTACGTCCGGACCCTTCGTACATGCCTCAAGCGCCGCGGGCGGCGTGGCGTGCACGATAACAGCCCTCCAGGACCCGACGTCCTCGTCAATAACACTTCGATTTACGTGCCCGGATAACACTTCGAAAAATAAGGTTGTAGAGGATAGTGATCCGAGCGAAGTTGTGAATAAACTATCTGAAGCCCTATTTCGAGAGGAGATTAAAAATGGCGGCAACATCTAACGACTTTCAAGCGGCTTATAAGACCGCACACGATTTAGTCACCTCACTAGAGAAAGTTATTCGTGGCCGCACTGATACCGTTCAGCTCGTTATCTCCGCGCTTCTTGCTGATGGCCATGTCTTGCTTGAGGATTACCCCGGCTCCGGAAAAACAACCCTCTCAAAGACGCTCGGTCGCCTGATTGGGCCTGACGAAGCTGCCTCGTCTCGCTACCCAAGTTTAGCCAGCGATCCTATAGTTCCATTTCGAAGAATTCAGTTTACGCCCGATATGCTCCCCGGGGATGTATTAGGGGTAAACATCTTCGATCCTAAGACGGGCCACTTTAGCTTTATGCACGGCCCCGTCTTCGCGCACATCGTACTCGCCGACGAGATCAACCGCACGGGCCCTAAGGTTCAAGCTGCATTTCTCGAGTGTATGGCAGAGAAGCAGGTGACGATGGATAACCTCACTCGTCCGCTCGACCAGCTCTTTTTCGTGTTGGGAACTCAAAACCCGCTCGATATCGCGGGAACATACCCATTACCGCAGGTGCAGCTTGATCGTTTTTTGCTCAAGATTCCGATGTCATACGTTGACAGCGCTACCGAGTGCTCAATCTTGGAGAACCACGAAGCGATCCGCGAGGGCTCGACCTCACTTCAACCGGTCTGCCGACGAAGTGACATTCTCTTTGCTCGTTCGGTCTGCCAGCACGTTCACATCGCGCCGGCCCTGCGCGAGGCTATGGTCGATATCACACAGGCCACCCGCAACAATCCTCTTATTCAATTCGGAGCTTCAACACGGGCCGCTCTTATGCTTCAAACCGCCTCGCGCGCGTGGGCACTGATGCAGGGTCGCGATCACGCGACCGAAGACGATCTAAGAACGATGGCGCCACACGTACTCCTTCATCGACTCCGCTTCCATGCCGGCGCTGGGGAATCAAGAAAAGCTCTTGAAACCTTGATGCAGCCAGCGATGGAGAAGTTGGTCCGTCGCGGCTTGTAGCAGCTGCTAAGAATCACCTAATCTCGCCATCGTCTGAGAAGACCGTGTCCCTGAGGGCACATCTCGCGCTAACCCGTCGGGCATCCTGCGGGATTTAACCCAGGCAAGGCGATGACAGGCTTTCCATCTACCTCGGCAAGCGGCGCGGAGTTAAGGGTTTTCTGGAGTGCATCAAGCCTCTCTTTGGCGCGCTTGGCTCGTTCGCGCGGGACCGCTTCATCTATCAGCGCTCTTATTCGTGAACGCTCCTCCTGCGTGAATTGAGATTCTATCCATGATACCGAGTCAGGACCAACCGTAATGTGGGCGAAGAAATATACGATCTCTGGAAAGTCTTTCTTCGGATCGAGATTCTCGGGTTTGGCCGGATCGTGAAACTTCTTCAGGGTTGCTTCGATTTCAACTAGCTTTTTGTTGCGACACGATCCCTGCCGTTTCTCGTCCTTGCATATAAAGAGACCCATCGGAGTAGGGCGACTGGAAGCTGGAACCTTAAGTCGCACGCGCGCGGAACCGCTGCCCAACTCTTCGACCTTTACTCGGGTTGAGGATCCCTTGCCGCCCGACGGGTCGAGCGGCTCAATACTTACCAGCACCTCCTCAAATTTACCCCAGCCCGCCTCTAAGAAAAGGACATCTCGATCTCCAAAAAAACAGACACTTGGAATTTGGACCGGAATCTCAATCTCACGCGACTCGTCAAGTTTGAAGACGCCAATCTTACTCGGCAAGAGATTGCCGGAGAGATCGGCTTTTCGTGGAAAGATCGCGGCGTAGTCGTTCGCCGCATGAGGCGACTTGGTAGGAGCGGCATTTCCCAATTGAGATCCAAAGAGGCTCGCTATACCAGCCGCTCCTGCAAGCAAGAGAGCCCGAGCAAGTCGAGCGTCATAACCAAAAGTTGAATTCATGGTTTCTTATTCCTCCCCTGGCAGTTTGCTATTTTGAACTGCAAGGTCTCCCGACGCAATATTATCAGCGACAATCACCCGCTCTAAAGGATCTTGAGATGCGATATCGAGTTCGAAATTTATCGCTATCTGTCCGTCGAGCAATTCCCCGAGACGAGCATAGCTAAGAATTTGTTCATTTCCAGAAGCGTCAATTATAACATCTCCCACATGAATATCCCGGGCACGCTTGAGGCCATCTTTAGTAAGAACTGGGTGATCCTGGGTAACGCGCAGCAGGTTACCCTCGTATCCGATCTCTACCATTGGAATCTCCTCAGGGCCCGTGATAACACGCTTCACCGGCACCGACCGACCAGTCAGAGGATTGTAAATCATATCTCCCGCCTGGATTTCGTCTGCCGATTTGAAGACTCCGCCTTCAAGAAGGATCGTCGATTTAGGATCAAAGCATCCTAGGTTGCCTGCCGGACATGCGCCCGTTGTGCACCTGATATTAGCGCAGCCGTAGGGCTGATTCGGCCGGAAGCAGTGAGGCTCCTTATTTTCGAAATATCCTATCCAAGGCCCACCATTGATGTAGGTCACGTTGCCCTTTGGAGCAAGCGCTCCGTAATAGGTGAGACACTTGATTGCCGGATTATAGCCGTAGGCAGCATGACAACAGGTCGTTGAACAATCGCCGCATACGGTGTAACTGCCTCCGCATCGTCCGCACACAGGCCCAGGCTGGCCACATCCACAGCCAGCATTGTTTTGACCTGGACAACACCCCTGAGCATTTTTAGAAACCCCGCATCCACACCCGACATTTGAGACTCCGGGACAACACCCATTTGCGGCTTTACTAACACCACAACCACAACCAACATTGGTCTGACCCGGGCAGCACCCGTTAGCGGCCTTGCTGATACCACAGCCACATCCGACATTCGTTTGGCCGGGACAGCAGCCATTTATACGAGATACTCCACAGCCGCATCCAACATTTACTTGGCCCAGACAACATCCCCCGAGGGGTGAGACACCACATCCACATCCCTGGTCAGGATAGCCAGGACAGCAACGATTTCGATCGAGGTCGGGGGCGCAGCAATTACCCGGCGTATAAGGACCACTTCCGGTCATGCAGCTCATGGGGTTGACGCTCATGCCTGGCGCAACCTCACTTACTTGTTGAGCACGGGCTTGCAATATGTTGAGGTAGAGGCACACGAGTGCCACACCGACGAGAGCCCAACGAGCGCAGCATCTACGAGATAATTGCTTCAAAGTTCGCACGGGGCCTCCATCTGCACCAAGGTGTTGAGCGTTAGTTTAAAGCGCCTTCCGCACTGTTAAACACCCCTATAGCACTAGACGGCCGAAACGCAGAGATACTTGAGAATACCGTGCCAAGAAATCAGGTATTGTTTTTTACTTAATGATTCTAGGATTGTAGCGAGTACGAAAGGATTGAATGGGGCTATAAACAGGGCGCCAAGCCTTAAGCCGCTAGTGGTACGTTCTGCGGGTAACGCACCGTGCCGGCCGAGCATCCGTCTGAATCAACCATGTAGCCGGGCGCCTCTACAAGGACGATCCCAAAGAGCAAACCACAAGATATCGGGTATCCATTAAGAACACACTTAATCGTTGACGGCGAATGATGGTACACTAGTGTGGTACGCCATCACTCGAATATGCCAATCAAAAGCTCTTGATCTCGAGATCTATGAGAAGGGCCCTTAGTTTCCTACTAATCATTGTAATTCCGATCGGCATTGCCTCCGACAACGGCCTCGCAGCTCTAGCATCTGCGCAACAAATAGGTGAGGGCTACACTGCGGTGACCTACCCAACGATTACACCTACCACAAGCCCCCCTACCTGCGAGTTAAAACTCGAGGCGCAAGACTTGCGTTTTAACCCGCAGGACAGCTTGTTTGAGCAGCTAGTCACTGTAAAAAACATGGGATGGTGCGAAATACCTCGATTTCGTTTGTACCACCAAGATCTCTGGTCTCGGGACTCGCAGGATGCAAATGGGCGCTTTATTGAGTACAACAGGCCTCTCAGACCAGGTGACGTTGTGACCTTAACAATAGATTATTTTTTCATCAATCTCAGAGTGCCTCCAAGCAACACGATTCCTACCTTGGTACAGCCAGATAGCAACACCCCTCCAATCTCCGTGCCTTCAGCCGCTCAGTTAATCCCCGAGGGCCCTATTCGCCAAGGATTCCAAGGCTATTCCTTTAGTCAGTCTGAGGGCCCGCGCTTTTACAGCGTGATAGTCACCTCATCCCCCGGAGCTAAGTATTTTATGCGTTACTCAGATAATCCATCAGACCCAGCAAGCTGGGCAACGTCATCTCGAGTCTTTGTGGGAACTGGCAATCTGATGAATATCCCAGATTACGGCTTTCCCATGACCGCGCAGTCGCCGTCTAGCTCGCGTTCGTATCAGTTTTTTAAACTGGTCGAATAAGAAGCTTCACCTGAACCGTTCCTCAGAAAACTGGACACTTTTAAGATAGAAAATTCTAGAATGTGGCCTCAATCCCCTCTTTGGACACCCATCAGATAGACAAATCTGGGTTCGGCACCCCGTGGGTTATCTGTTTGCCTCGATAGCTTGCCGGGACTCC
>JAFMIS010000375.1 GCA_017853915.1 bacterium | reverse complement strand
AATCCCGTATTTTGGAAAGCGCCTTTGATTCGCGGATGCGAATCAAACAACAACCTGAGACCTCCGGGAAACCTCTGGAAAGAGGCTGCGTCGGATGGCGACTGCAGTTTGGGAAGTGCCTGGAGCGACACGTAACCGCGCGCCGGTTCGCGCGCGATGAAGATTGGAACGAGCCGGGAAACTCCCATGCACGGGGGTTTCCCGGCGGTCTTAACCTATCGTGATTTATGGCGAAAGCCTTGCTGACGCAGATTTTTGCGAATCACCATGGTCCACCAGCAATCCGACAATCAAATGAACCAACGTTGTTTGTACCCGTGCCGAAATGATCCGAAATTAATGTAGCGTGAAACCTCCGCCAAATACTTTGCACTAGGTTGTAAGGGCACTAAGAAGCGCAAGTAAAACGGACTGTTAGACGAGTTTGACTGGTCAGCCGCTCTTTCCCGATATAGCTACTCGCATGAACCATTCCGGTGTTTCATCGCTCGGGAGTGATTAACTTTTAAGTCTGTTGTAACGCCTAATCCGTTAGTATAGTGGCGCCGATTGGGCTTGTCGATGAACAAGCGGCCGCTTGTAGCTGTCGATGGACGGATCACGGGGCCTACCAATTTGAAACGTAACTTGATTAAAAGGGAATGCGTATGAACCATAAACTCCTTGCCGGCGTCGTAGTGCTTTGGGTAACCGTGCTCTCAACTAGTTCTGCCCATGCGGGACGGTCGTTTGGTCAAATCTATCGGGAATGTGGTCTTGGCGCGATGATCGCCTCGGACGATCCAACCATGGCTCTCGTTTCAAACATCACAACAGACCTTGGAACAACAGCTATCCTCTCTAACGCGACTACTCCCGATACCTGCAAGGGGAGCAGCGCTAAAACCGCGCTGTTCATCCATGAGTCGTATGACGCGCTTGCGAGCGATCTGTCGCGCGGACATGGGAAGTACATCGATTCACTTGCGGCCCTCAGTGGGTGGTCAAAGGATTCGCAGGGTGTGATCACTGAGAAGATTCGCGCTGATTTCTCGAAGGTTGTCGCCGCCAACGGATATTCGTCAAAGAACCGCTTCGACCACTCAGAGGCGCTCTTTAACATAGTATCGAAGTACTCGGCGCAATCGTAGTTTATCTCCGAATTTTTCGGATTGTGGACTTTCGCGGCCCAGGCGGCTTATCACCGTCTGGGCCGTTTTGTAGTTGCGATCGGTGTTCCGTTTCTCCTTTCTTGCAGCGGTAGCGTGTTCTGCGGTCGCGTTATGCGCGCTGACTCCGGTAGTGTACGCCGCCCCGGAAGATGACCTTGTCGCCGAGTCGCGTCGTCTCAATCTCTCTGAGCGTCCCCAGTGGCTTAGCTTGTTACATCTGAGAAGCGGTTCACGCGCGGACCAGATAGTTTCCGATGATTTCTATCTCTCTCCCCATGGCACCGAGGATCCACAGGCTGAATTGGATGCCACGCTCAAAGCGCTATTCGCCCCATGGCAGGGAGATCTAAACTCGCACCCACGTTGCCGCTTCCCAGCGCGCTACCTCTGGCTCTCTCATCACCTGACTATTCCAGGATATATTCGGAGGGATCCGCGCTGCTCAAATCTTGAGAAGTGGGCTCTACTAGATGACGCACGGTCAATTAGCCTGTACCTCATAGGAGGCTATTTTGGAAATCCTGCGTCTACGTTTGGCCATGCGGTGCTAAAGTTCAATTCCATTTCCAGCGCGCGCGCAAATCCACTTTTTGATATTACCGTGGGCTTTGGCGCCCAAGTTCCACAACACGAATGGAGTATTCGTTATGTTTTGAAGGGAATCTTCGGGGGATATCGGGCCGGATTCTTGGACAAGTACTACTATGCGCAGGATTTGGTGTACTCGCGTTCCGAATTTCGTGACATCTGGGACTTTGAGCTCAATCTGCCCGCGGAACAGAGAATGCTACTCACATTTCATGTGTGGGAGCTGCTGGGCAGGGATTTTAGCTACTATTTTCTCGACAAAAACTGCGCGTATCGACTTGCTGAGCTGATCGATCTGCTTGTGAAGGACAACTCGCTCACTGATAACGGCCTGCCGTGGTACTCACCCGTCGAGCTTTTTATTCGCCTTCGTGATGTCGATAGGAAGCGGCGTGAACGTGGCGAGGGTACTACTGTAGCCTCGGTCACGTTCATTCCGTCGATGCAAAGAGTTTTGGTCCATCACCTTCGTTCTTTGACAGCGAATCAGCGCGCTCTTTTCGATCACATCAGGAGCGCGGGGCCAGAAGCAATCCAAGAAAGCTTGCAGGGCCTACCAAACAATGAGCAATCAGAGATCCTTGACGCGCTACTCGCGTACGCGGACTACACGATCACTGCCGCGGGTGATGAGCAGGACCCCCAGGGAACGATGTACAGGGACCAGGTGTTGCTGGCGCGCCTTCGTCTCCCGTCAAGGCCCTCTGATGTAATCACGATACCTGAAGTACCGTCTCCTGCTGACGGTTCTCCACCGATGAAGTTTACGACCGGCGTAGGATGGGATCGAACGTCCGCCTTCACTCGCCTCAGTTGGTCAGCGTTCTCCTGGGAGACCGTGGGCCAGAATAGCTTAGAGGGGGACGAGCTTGTGGTGTCAGACCTCTCCCTTGGCGTGTTCCAAG
>JAFMIS010000374.1 GCA_017853915.1 bacterium | reverse complement strand
GAGGATATCGTTGAGGAGTTGGTAGGCGAAATTCAAGATGAGTTTGATGATGAGCGCCCGGCTGTGGAGGCCAGGAAGGAGGGCGACTTCATAGTAAATGCTCATGCCTCGATACTCGATGTGAACGCGCATCTCCCGTTCGAGTTGCCCGAATCACCGGAGTATTCAACCGTCGCTGGTTTCGTCAACGTTGTGTTCAGCGGCATTCCCGAAGTAGGGCAGGAGTGTGATGCTTCGGGTTATCGAGTAAAGATTCTCAAGCGCTCCCGTGGAAGCGTCGATTCCGTCCTCTTAACTCCTATTCTGAGAGAGGAAGCGCTTCCCGAGTCTGACGTGGACGGCGAATAGCCTCAAAGATGAGGGGCCATGCCCCTAGCAGGGTGAGAAATTATTTCATGTCGCGGGTTCCGATGGTTTGGCTGCAACTTCGTTAGAGCCGCCAAAAAAATCCTCAGTGTATCTCAGCGGATACACCTCCGCCTTTGTTGTCACTACGGCGAGACCCTGATGAAGTACGCCTCGACGTAGCTTTAGCGAAGTCGGGTCCGGTTTTTTCGTCGACCCCGCCTCGTTTCGCTCTAAACCCTCGAAACGCTCACGACGGAACCTTTTTCACCACCCTGCTAGTACCGTAGGAGCTTACAATCGCGCAACCTCGCTACGGGGTTCATTTTTGTTACGCGCTCTGCGATCAAAGTAAAGCAATCAACGGCCAATCGGGGCGGGGATCTTTCATCCACACAGCAGCTGGAGTACAGTCAAACCCCGGAGATGGAAGTATGGATACAGCAGGATCAAAGAGAAAGTTCACTGTCGAAGATTTTGAGAAAATACACGCCCACCGGAGTCGCCCAAAGTTATCGCGGCCATCGGTGATAGAGCTAGTTCTCACCCTGGTGGTATCTTTTGTGTTGACCCCTTTCGCGTTCGTAACTGGTACCATTATCCCGATGATGGGGCAGATGACTGTGTTGTTCGCCTTGTCGTTGACGTTGCTGTACCTTTTCTTTCGGCGGTCATTTCTGGTCGCGGCGGTGGCTCTTGGTTCTACCATGCTATTTTGGGTCGTTCTCTTAAGCATGATTCAGTCAATCAAAAACGAATTGGATGTTACCCTCTTCATTCTTACAGCGCTTGGAATACCAGTGTGCGCCATATACTGCATGTTCATAGGGACTCGAATCTGGATTATTCGTGGTGGAGTTGATTAAGCGTATGAGACAAATAGCATGTGCCTTTGTTTTTATGGTTAGTGTGCTCCTTGGAGGTATCGCGGCAGCGGCAGATCAGGGCTACTCCTATACCGTGAAGGGAGTCATCAAGGCTCTTCCTGGAAATGGACGCGCTGTGAATGAGATCCTTGTAAAACACGAACCGATCCCCAACTACCGCGATGAAGCCGGTAACGTTGTGGGAATGATGGCGATGACGATGCCATTCTATGTAGCGGATATAAAAACTATCGAGGGCCTCTCGCTTGGTGATGCGGTTGAGATGGTTGTAGAACAGCACCTCAAACCCAACTTCTCTGAGAACGTTGTTTCAATAAAGCGGGTCTCCAACGCTACCAAGTAGGGGATCTGGTCAGCGCGGCACAAAAAGGCTTAAGCCTCCGTTATTCTATGTCGATCCCTAACTACTAGAAGTGGTCTCAAAACTGAGAACAGTTCCAGTAGGGATAGATATGGGAATAGTTCGCGATTTGATAATAGACCGCCATGTGTTGACGCTCCTGAAGCGATCATTGTGGATTTCTGTATGTGCCATGGCGATTGGTGGTTGTGGATCTATTTTGATGCGAACACCGCGCGCCACTAATGAGGGAGATTTCCTGGTGCATGTAGTTTCTCCATCCGGAGGAGAGGAAATCGATACCATCCTTTACTGGTATACGGGCTCTGAGGAGACAAAAAAAGAAGTTCAAAAAGTTAACAAGCGGGTTAAGTTAGATCACCTACGAGCAGGACAGCGCATTCTTATTCCTCAAGCGCTCGTGACTCAAACGAACCCGCTACCGCGTAAAAAGTTCTCCCTTAGCCGCGAAGCCGCCCCACCTCCATCCGAAACTCCAGGTCCCAGTGCCGCGAGTAAGCCACGCTCGAAAGATCCGCTCGAGGCTATCATAGAATCACGTAGTGATGCGCGCAGCGCGAGTCCCAATACCACCGCGTTATCAAGTGAGGACGAGGAATTTGATGATGATTTGAACGCGCAGCCCCAAGCTGTAGGGGATGCAGCAACGCCAACGATAGCCAGCGGTGTTGTGAGCAAACAGCCCGAGCCTGAGGTAGTGACTACTGAAAATATCGATGCCGAGATAGCTCGTGAGCAGGCGGAGATTGAGAAGTTACGAAAGCAGATTCCGCGCTCGCAGCATAATTCACCTGATGTGTTTGACGAAATTCCCTGAGATGGCGAGCCGGACAGTTCGCTTGGCTGTGTAGTGCGAGCGCAACGCACATCAAAAAGAGCCAGTTATTCTCTCTATAGAAGACCCGGGTGCATATTGTGAGCAACGTATTCGGTATTTTACCGATACGATGTATATGAATTTTGACAAAGAGGGCGGCGAGAAATTTAAACAAAGAGCGCAGCGAGTCAACGTACGAAAAATGCCTCGCCCATGAACGTAGACTCGCCGAGCTCT
>JAFMIS010000373.1 GCA_017853915.1 bacterium | reverse complement strand
ATTCTGAAGCCAAGAAAGGTCTGGTGAGGCAGCGACATCGAGCGACCCGAGCTGCTTCCACTCCTTTCTTGAAAACTCAGCAGGGTGAGACCGTACAGTGGAGCTGTTTAGTTGATGTCTGGAACTAGTACCGGTTGTATTTTTAGATGCTGATTGTGGAACGGGGATAGTTGGAGAGGGTAACGCCAGGCCTACGAACAATTGAGTGATCGCAGAGTGAAGTGGTGGTGGGTTGATAGCCACATGAGCCGTTGAGGTCATAGGATAGGTTCTCCAATTTTACAGGCTAGTACTAAGTCAAACGCTATTCAAATGCTATGATGGTGCGTCTGGATCTCTGAGTTGATGGCTTCGCGGTTCTGAGAGCTTATAAAGTGTCTGGACGTCCCTCGTCATAGTTAAATTGTGCAGTTGATTGAGGCTGTTATGAGTCTAGGCCAAGTCAATGAGAGCTTCGCGTGACGGGGATGGGCTGAGAGGGTACACTCTCGGCCTGACACTCTTCGAGCGTGGGAAGCGGGCTTCGCGCTAGGCCCAAGGTGGCGAGAGTGTTGGAGAATCAACGGGGCTGAGTGAGATGCTCGATGCGTCTATCATGCTCTTTTCTCTAAGATATTAAGGAATTCAGTAATGTCACAGACAGTTCGCAACGAAGAAGGTGCCCCAGACGCATCCCTCGATATCCCCGCGCTGATGTCCGAGATTCGGGAGCGGATTAAAGCGGACGTGGAGCGAAACCGTGATGCCCGCCAATCGTTGTCGCCCCTGGCGGGCACATTCATCGACGAGCGGGGTATCAAATATGGAGATCTGCAGCACGCCGAAAATCTGCGCTTCCTCAATATAAACTATCCTTTCGAGGCAAAGTTAACTCCCGCGACGGTGGTTACTCACCGCCAGGGCCCGCTCGGTAAAATCATAGTAGCTGTAAAGCGCAAGATAATCAGTTTCCTCAGGGAGGGGATCCTCGCTGAATATCTCTCCTCCGAGAGGGTCTTTGTTGAGCACCTTGTCCGGCACCTTAATGAGACCGGTCGTTATATTGATGCTCGTGATGAGCGAAATAAGAGAGATCTCGAAAAACTGATTCAGCGAGTCGATGATGAAAAGTCGCACGCGATCTTTGCGTTGCAAAGGCAGTTGGGTGATATGGCTGGTAGCTTTGAACAGCGCCTTAAGGTTGTGGATGCCATGGTGCGGGGGCTTGAGGGGATAGTTAATAACTTTCCGGCGTACACAGCTATGGGTCCCAATCGGGCATCGGAGGGCGCACCGTCTCACGAGCCTCGAGCTGACGTTTCATACCTTCTCCTTGAGAACCGTTATCGTGGGAGCGAGGGGGAGATCGCGGAGCGTCAACGCATCTACCCCGAGATATTCCGGAATGCGTCGGGGCCGATCGTCGAAATCGGCTCAGGCCGGGGAGAGTTGCAGCGTCTCTTCGGTGCGGCGGGTCTTGAGTCGTACGGGGTCGATCTCGATGTCGCGATGGTTAATGTCGCGAATTCCCAAGGGTGCAAAACGCTTCATGGTGATGGGATAGCTCATCTACGATCATTGCCAGACAATTCGCTTGGAGGGCTCGTAGCGATCCAGGTGGTGGAGCACCTCAGCCGTGAGCAGTTGCATGAGTTGTGTTGCCTGGCTAAATCCAAGGTTAAGGCGGGCGGACGTATCGCTTTTGAGACTATTAACCCGCAATCTCTTCTGGCGCTCTCGTCAAACTATTTCAGAGACCCGACCCATGTGTGGCCGATGCACCCTGATACGTTGGGGTATATGGGAACTCTGGCGGGATTGAGGATTGTGGAGACGAAGATGCTCTCGCCAGTTTCTCCAAACCACCTCTTGAAAGATATTCCGATCGATTCGTCTCATACTCCAGCCGTGGCTGACGCTGTGCGCCGAATTAATGAGAATTTTCAGCAGCTCAATCGATTGCTATACGGATTCCAGGACTATTGCTTGGTTCTTGAGGCGTAATCTTCATGGCTCGAATTTTAGTTCTTGGATGTAAAGTCCCATTTACTCACGGTGGGCAGGAGGTGCTGGTAGCGACCCTTGTAAAGCAGCTTCGAGAGCGCGGGCACGAGGCTGATACGATCGAGCTTCCGTTCAATCCGTTGCCGAAGCAGAACCTTGTCGCGCAGGCCGCGATGTGGCGCTCGCTTGATCTAGAGAACTTTTGCGGTCAAAAAATAGATCTCGTAATCGCCACCAAGTTTCCGAGTTACTATGCTCGTCATCCGCGCAAGAGTGTGTGGTTAGTGCATCAACTTCGATCGATATACGATCTCTATGGGGGTCAGTTCTCTGATATAGGAGATGACCCGCGTGACGAAGCTATGCGGCAATTATTGTCTGATGGAGATACGCGAACGCTTGGAGAGTGCGTCTATCGCTCGGCCATTTCGCGTAATGTCGCGGACCGGCTGCGGGCTTTTAATGGATTGTCCGCTGAAGTCTTATATCCACCGCTACCGCTCGGGGATCGGTATCGAAACGAGGCGGCGCAGCCTTACATCGTGTCGGTGGGTCGAATCTGTAGGATTAAGCGGCTTGATCTTATGATCAACGCGCTAGCGCTGACGCCAGGATTGGCGCTCAAGGTTGTGGGTGTCGCTGATGAACCGGACGCCATGCAGTATTTCAAGAATGAGATTAAGAAGCACGATCTCGGTGCTCGAG
>JAFMIS010000372.1 GCA_017853915.1 bacterium | reverse complement strand
CCTTGTGACTGAGGGTATCGCGCGACAATCCATCAGTGTTCATGGCTCCCGCAGCTGAAGGCTCGTGCGCCTCCGGCGAAACTTGCGGGGAGGAAACAGAACGTCCCGTGGCGCGCTGACGCGTTACCATAGAACCAAGGACGTTATTTACCTTCTCCACTAGTCTTTTCCTTCTTTTCGAAGATCACCACCAGTTCATCGGGGCGAGCCATTCCCAATTCGCTTCGAGCAGCTTTCTCAACAGTCCTTGGATCTGCTTGCAGCCCCTGCACCTCTCGGCGCAATTCCTGTACCGTATCCGAAAGCTTGGCGTTCGCATGATGCTGCTGCTCAAGGCGTCGAGATAGGGCGGAGAGCCTAACGAACCCATCGTCAGAAAGAAAGGAAAAAGCGGCCGCTACAAGGGCACTTAAAAGAAGAAACATAGTTGCCGTAGATCGCATAGCCAGAGTGTAGCTCGGCGCAGCTCAACTCGCTAGGTAGATTGTTGGAACTATTACGAACTTACCTCTCCCTGCCCCATTTACTTCGCTTCGGTAAGGGGGGTAATATCCCTCAGATATTGATACCTAAGGAGATACAAAGATGAATTCGAGCGCCATCGCCGCCGTGACAGCCTATGAATGTCTAGATTCCAGAGGCTTTCCAACCGTAGCTGCCACCGTCACCCTGCAGAGCGGAGCCAGCGGCTCTGCGATGGTGCCATCGGGGGCTTCAACCGGAGAGTACGAGGCCCTAGAGCTTCGCGATGGCGACAACAAGCGTTACCTGGGCAAGGGCGTGCTCAAGGCTGTTGAACACATTAAGGAGAAGATCGCGCCGGTAGTGGCGGGTCACGACGCTCTTGACCTCGCAAGCCTCGATCGTAAGTTGATTGATCTCGATGGCACTGAGACAAAGAGCCGTCTGGGAGCGAACGCGATTCTCGGAGTGAGCCTCGCGGCTGCGCATGCGGGCGCAAACCATCTTAATATTCCTCTGTTTCGCTACATCGGCGGCGCGAACGCGCGCGAGCTTCCAGTTCCTCTAGTAAATATCATAAATGGTGGAGCTCATGCGGCGAATTCCCTAGATTTTCAGGAGTTCATGATTGTTCCGCACGTATCATCGACCTTTTTTGAGAATATTCGTTGCGCTTCAGAGGTATTCCACGCTCTGAAGAAAAACTTGAAAAAGAAGGGGCTCTCAACTGGGATTGGAGATGAGGGTGGCTTCGCCCCGGACCTTGAGGGACCAACGGCCGCGCTTGAAGCGCTTGTTGAATCGATAACTGATGCCGGTTACGAGCCGGGCAACGACGTATCGATCGCTCTCGATGTAGCCGCCAGTGAATTTTTCGATGAGGAGAAGGGTAAATACGTGTTCAAAAAGAGCACGAAAGAGGCTTTCTCGTCAGCAGACCTGGTAGACCTTTATGCCGGCTGGGCCGCGAAATATCCACTCGTCAGCATCGAGGATGGGCTTGATGAGAATGACTGGGATGGATGGAGACTCATGACCGAGAAGATCGGCGCGAATGTCCAACTCGTAGGCGACGATCTCTTCGTAACCAACGTGAAGCGACTCGCTGATGGAATTGAACAGGGCGCGGGTAATGCCATCCTGATAAAACTGAACCAAATTGGCACCGTTACTGAAACTCTTGAGGCTATTAACTTGGCGCACAAGAATGGATACCGAGCAATCATGTCTCATCGCTCCGGCGAAACTGAGGACACCTCGATTGCGGATCTCGCGGTAGCGACAGCCTGCGGACAGATCAAAACCGGCTCAGTGTGCCGGAGTGAGCGAACAGCGAAGTACAACAGACTTCTCTGGATTGAAACCATGCTCGCTGGCTCCTCCATTTGCAAGAATCCATTCGCGTGATCAGCTGGATATTCGCCCTAATGTCAGCGGCGACTATCGTCGTCGCGTGGTGGTACCCCAATACAGCGCTCTGCGCCGCGTTGGGGTGGACATCCCTGGTTTTTTTCTGCTCGACACTCTCCGCTCCGGGTCGGTCCTTGCGGCGGATGTATGTAGCAGGAATTCTCACTTATGCAGGGGGCTTTTACTGGCTCTACTCGACGATTAGGGAGTTCGGGGGATTCCCGTTTGTCGCCGCGCTCCCCATCTTCCTTCTGTTTGTGTGTGGCAGCGCGGTTCAATTTCTGATCTGGGCTTTCAGTTTTAAATCGCTTCCACGCTGGTGTGAGAAGTGGGGGCTTCGGTGTGCCCTGTCCTGGCTGGTAGCTCACCACTTCTGGATCAAGATCTTCCCCTGGGACTTTGGACACACACAGATCGCGTTCACCCCGTTTGCTCAAGTGGCAGGAGTGGTCGGCGTGACGGGTGTTACATGTATCATGATGTGGGTGACCGAAGCTTTTTGTAATCGGCGTGCGGTATCAAGCCTGGCCAAAACTCTCGCTGTAGGTAGCTTACTTGCATCGTGTGGATACGGCGTATGGATTGAGGATCACCTCAAAGCCCAAACATATCCGGCCCTCAGCACGGTGATGATTCAAGGCAACGTCTCCATGCAACGCAAGCACGACATGACGTTTTTTACGGTCAATCGAGAGCAGTATCTAAAGACGAGCGCGCTAGTATCAAACAAAGATTCCCTGATAATCTGGCCTGAATCGACGATCACGGAATTTATCCCAGCATCCATCCCTCACGCGAGTCAAACATCACTACTGCCGTTTT
>JAFMIS010000371.1 GCA_017853915.1 bacterium | reverse complement strand
ACCGCGGCGCCACTCCTGCCCAGGGCGTTCATCCGATCTTGGGCCAGATAAAGCCCCCCCAGATCAACCGCAAGGGTGGCTAATCCTAGGAGCACCGGCACTGTAAGTACAAAGAGAGCGAGCGCTGCTCCGCGTTCTGAGAACAAGATAGCTTTTTTTAGTTTAAAGAGTGATCTCATGCGTAATAGTGATAGGGGTATTTGATATGCCTGGTAAAAAGTTACCGGAGGGTTGAATGTCAAAAGAGATAGCTGCCTTCGCCATGCGATTTTGCGAGCAGATGGATTGTAATGATGGTGAGTCTGCGTTGTTGATCCTCTGGCCTATTTGAACAAACCCAGCAGTAGCGCCTGTCGGCTGTATGGTGGTTACAGACGATGCGGCAGCAGCTCCACACTGGGCAGGGGGTATAACAGTAAAGGAAGCAATGTTATATCGATATACTGCCAGATTAATGGTTAACGCGCCGGAGGCTGTTGGGGGTCTTACAGAATTCCAATTTCCGGTGAAGGAGTTTCGGGCATTCGTTAGGCAGTTTCGTATCGCTGTTTCAGTAGCGGTTTGATCAATGCATAAGTCCGAGCCTGTTCCACAGGTATTAGGCTGCGGTACCTGTTGAATCGTATAATCCGCGCACTGTAGGAACGCGGCCGTAGCGATCTCTCGGGCTACAACAAGCCCGATCTGTTGAGCTTGTAGCTGTTGAGCAAACCGAACAGTATAGCCAGCAATGAACAGAATGAGGGGCGCTACCACCACGAATTCAATAAAGGCCGAGCCCCGCATTCGCCGGGTGGGGCATGGAATCTGGGTGGCTAGGGTTTTTGTGGTCATAGCTTGGAGTCTATTCGGTTGGCCCCATCTGCACTACTGCCACGCCGGTCGCTTTTAATGAAATTTTGGGTAAGGTTATGCCGACTAGGCGCGGGCCAAACCAATCTCTCTTCAGTGTTAGAGTAACTCTGACGGGCGTTCCGATCGGGACCGTGGCAGGAATGCCTGATTGAGTGAGCGTGTTCTGGTTGTTGCCTCGGGACTCAACTTCTTCCTCGCAGTCATCATCCGACCCGCCGCCCCCCCCGAGTTGTCCGCTGTTCTTGAGTAGGTACGCATCCCGCAAGAGAGTCGCAGCGCGGGTATTGAAAAAAGTGCCCCAGTCTTTATTACCGCGGCCGGCGCTATTGCGGGTAAAGGTCTCTCGCACCGCCGTCTGTGTGGCGAATTGAAATTTGATTGCTTCAGAGCTGATGCGCATCAGGTTTACTGAGGCCAAAACGGTTACGAGGTAAAAGGGCATCACGATAGCGGCTTCGATCATGGCGCCGCCGTATTGACTTCGAGCACGTTCGCCTCGAGCCTCTTGGCTTCGATGGTGGCAGCTTTTATGTGTTTTTCGTATCGGTAAAAATCGCATCTTCAAAATACCTCTGCAACTACTGGGTCGGAGCTCTCTGAATAAAACTTGAGTATAAAATCATGCAGCTCACGTTGGGCACCGGAAGGCTGCGGATCCAGGCGAGGTCTGAAGCAGAAGAATCTTTATTCATGCCCTAGAGTTGAAGCTCTAATTTGCTGTAATCATGAGCAATATTTGCTTTTGAAGGCCACTGGCGTCGATTCCCCATCGACGGCTGCGATAAGCTCTTAGTACCATCGATGGGTTATGGATAACCCCCTAGGTCGTACCGTTCGTCACAGTGATGAGTTTGATCCAGCGCTTCTTTTCCCTATCCCGAGGGCGCAGGCTCGTGTGCGTCTGGGTTTGCGGGATCCTCTGCCGTTTGAGGGGATTGATCGATGGCGGTGTTACGAAGTGGCATGGTTAGACAAGCGGGGCTTTCCCACACTCGCTATCGCCACGATCGAGTACCCAGCATCGAGTCCGATGCTTGTGGAGTCAAAGAGCTTAAAGCTTTTTCTTGGCAGCATGAACTTCACCCGCTTTGATTCGGTTAGTGATGTTATTAGCGCTATCGAGGAGCCGCTACGACGCCTTCTGGGTGTCAAGGAAGTCTCGGTCGCGATTGAGCCGGTGTCAGACTGGGGTGAAGCCCGCATCGTTCTGCCACCTGGAGAGTGTATTGATGAGACCGAGATCTCTGGGCATCACGCAGTGAGGTTAAAGGCGAGCGATGATGTGGTGACTGAGACACTTCACTCTAATCTCCTTCGCTCTCTGTGCCCAGTGACTGGGCAGCCTGATTGGGGAACTCTTGTGGTGCGATACACCGGGAAAAAGCTGGATCGCGCGTCACTCCTGAGTCAC
This sequence comes from bacterium, assembly GCA_017853915.1. Classification (GTDB taxonomy): domain Bacteria; phylum Bdellovibrionota_C; class UBA2361; order UBA2361; family OMII01; genus OMII01. The sequence goes on along the minus strand of JAFMIS010000371.1, from coordinate 438 downwards.
CTCGTGATACATCGCAGCTATCAAGGATTTCACGAGGAGTGTTGCGAGAGACTCTTCGCTGATATCGCAAGAGCGTGCGTGCCATCGAGTTTATGGGTCGGGTGTTTCTATACCCGGCGCGGCGGCATAGATATTAACCCCGAGCGTTGGATCCCCGGAAGCGATAGAGCGATCATATCGGGGCGCTTGCCGCGACAATAAGGCCCTATTTCAACGTGAATGTACCCGCAAGAGACGCCGTGATTCGCGGCATTTCGGCGCCCGACCCGGGCGCCCTCCAATAATTGCGGTGATGAATCAAGGCGACACGCGAAACAACGCCCCTTTGGAGGGCGGCCGGTCCGGCCGCCGGGTGTGGCGTGAATGATAACGCTTCGGGTGATTCGCGGCATTTCGGCGCCCGACCCGGGCGCCCTCCAATAATTGCGGTCATGAATC
>JAFMIS010000370.1 GCA_017853915.1 bacterium | reverse complement strand
CGGGATGAATATGTTTAAGGGGAAAATCATAGCCAAATGACAGCTAAGTAGAAAAATATGCAAACTGAGACTTTTGACGTACAGGGACTTCATTGCGCTTCATGCGTGGCCACGATTGAGGGCGCACTTAAAGGAGTGAGTGGCGTTACTGATGCAGTTGTTAATCTTGCTTCAGAAAAAGCTACTGTGACGTTTGATCCGGTGGTAACCGGCGAGCCCGCAATTAAGGCCGCCGTCGTAAAGATTGGTTATGGCATCTCTTCCCCAGCAGACCCAGCGCAGGGTGATGAGGTAGGCGGTGAAAAGAAGCGGGCCATGAGAGAGCTTCAGATAAAGCTCGCGGCGAGTTCTGTTATCGGGGCGATGCTGTTCTGGGCGACCTTCCCTGGCCTCATGAACACTGCACCAATGATTCTTCATAATGGTTGGGTGCAGCTCTTTCTTGCGACTCCCATACAGTTCTGGGCTGGATATGGCTTCTACCGCTCGGCGATCGCAGGCCTAAAAAACCGTGCTGCCAATATGGATACCCTCGTAGCGATGGGAACAACAGTTGCCTATCTGTATTCCGTATTCGTAGTTTTGTTTCCGGAGCTCATCCAAAGCGTCGGCATTGATTCAATGCCATATTTTGACGCGTCGGTAATCATAATCGCTTTTATTCTCCTCGGTAGGCTACTTGAAGATAGGGCGAAGCGAGGCACGTCCGCTGCGATGCGAAAGCTGCTCGGACTTCAAGCAAAGACCGCGCGTGTTTTACGGAATAATACTGAGACTGATGTACCGATAGACACAGTCGTCGTAGGGGATCTTATTCGCGTTCGTCCCGGAGAGAAAATTCCGGTTGATGGCGAAATCATCGAAGGGGATTCAACTTTGGATGAATCGATGGTGACCGGCGAGAGTATGCCGATCGAAAAGGGGCCAGGCGGGAAAGTAATCGGGGCAACAATTAACAAAACCGGCTCGTTTGTTTTTAAGGCAACCAGGGTGGGGAAGGAAACGATGCTTTCCCAGATAGTCGATTTAGTTGAGAAAGCTCAAGGCAGTAAAGCACCGATCCAGCGCCTTGCTGACCGAGTATCTGGATATTTTGTACCGATTGTACTGATGTTAGCTGTAATGACTTTTGTGCTCTGGTACGATTTTGGTCCGTCCCCAGCCATTCTTTTCGCAGTTGTAAACTCGGTTGCTGTGCTTATCATCGCCTGTCCTTGTGCCATGGGGCTTGCTACTCCAACTGCTGTGATGGTTGCGACTGGTAAGGGGGCTGAGAATGGAATTTTAATCAGAAATGCGGAGGCTTTAGAGACAGCGCACAAAGTCGGCGTTGTGATTTTTGATAAGACTGGGACACTAACTAACGGAACTCCGGAAGTTACTGACGTAACGCCGGTTTCTGATTTCACCAAAGCCCAGTTGCTTCAGTTGGCGGCATCACTCGAACAGGGCTCGGAGCACACGCTTGCGGATAGCATTGTAAAACGTGCAAAAGCGGAAAACATTGGGCTTACGCCAGTCGCAAATTTTGAGGCAATTCTAGGACAGGGGGTATCTGGACGAGTTAATGAACGTGCGGTCCTGCTCGGTAATCGCAGATTGATGGCCTCTAAGTCTATCGACGTAGCGCAAATTACTTCCGTGGTAGAAGCTTTGGAGCAAGTTGGAAAGACTGCCATGCTTATCGCAGTCGACGGGAAACCGGCTGGAGTGATAGCGGTAGCCGATACCGCACGCGACTCCGCTTTGTCAGCAGTTAGTAAACTGGCCGAACTTGGGATCGAAACCTGGATGATTAGCGGGGATAATAAACGAGCGGCTGAGGGAGTTGCAAAATCTCTCGGGATCAAGAATGTTCTCGCTGAAGTACTTCCAGCCGATAAAGAATCTGAAGTCAGAAAGATCCAAAAGCAAGGGCGCATTGTCGCTATGATTGGAGATGGCGTGAACGACGCCCCGGCCCTCGCTGCTGCCGATCTCGGAATAGCTATGGGAAGTGGCACCGATGTTGCGATGGAGGCAGCAGACATTACACTTATGCATCGAGATTTGATGCTGGTCCCGATGGCGATATACCTTTCGAAACATGCGATCAGAACGATGCGAATGAACCTGGTCTGGGCGTTTGGATATAATGTCGTGCTGATTCCGGTTGCGATGGGCGTGCTCTATCCCTTCGCAAAAATTCTTCTTAGCCCGATGCTGGCCTCGGCGGCGATGGCGCTAAGTTCCATCTTTGTGGTGGTTAATTCACTTCTCTTAAAACGGGTGGAGTTAACCAATTCAGCGAAAAAAGCATAAATTACCTCAGCAGTTCTTGAGTTTCTGATCCCGAGAAACGAGGTCCTCTAGACGCGGGAGGAGAGGTTCGAATAACTATAGTTTGAGCGGCGGAGGCGCGCATGATTCTTCAGCCTCGTATTGAAGCGGATGCTGCAGTGCAGGAGAATGAAGACTTCGGGGTAGGTTCTGGATTGAACAGTATAGAGGCTGGCCTTCGCGTTCGATATGAAGTGCGGCGTGAGTTCGCACCCTACATTGGCGTAAATTACTCAGGGCTGTTTGCGGGGACACGGGATCTGGCACGTAGCGAGGGTGAGGATACTCAAATGTGGTCATTTGTATCCGGAGTTCGCTTCTGGTTCTAGGCGGTCGGCAGCTTCTATATGTTGCTTCGGAAGCCTCTGAGGCGCGAATTTAGCTCCGATTTGA
>JAFMIS010000369.1 GCA_017853915.1 bacterium | reverse complement strand
GACCCGGGCGCCCTCCAAACAACCAAGAGATGGTTGTCGACAGGTCTGTATGACGCTATCCCGACGTGACCGTAATTATGGAAGATCTATGATTAAAAACAGGTAGTTCGGGTCTCTTACTATCCACTGATTCAGTCAATACCACGCAAAAATAATGCATTTCGATAACCGCCCGCGCCATGGTAGGTAATGAAAGTTGTCTTTTTTTTAGGTTTCAAGTGCCCTCAGGCACTACAAAGAGCGCTTTGATGCTCGTGTGACGGTAACGATTTGGCCAGGACCGACGAGGAGTCGCGCCCGAAGCTGCCAAACCATTTCCAGCAAACAGATGGCTCACAGCGCAGCGCTCGCACATCGGGGGCTCGATCAAACGCTTCCCGTCCTCAATCAGGATTCGATTGTCTCGGACGCTATTATCTCCGCAAAGGTTTGCTCTGTACCGGCGGTCAATCACCTTCGATGCCTCCACTTCACGAAACTACAACTTATACGGCGTTTACTCCGAGATGGGTGTGAAGACCACCAGGTAAAACCATTTATCTTTCACGGCCCTTCAGGGGAAAGATTGGTCGCAGAAAACAGCGGCCTTGAGGGTTTCATATTCGCTCAACGAAAATTTGAGCAGACATTCGGCAAAGCAGCCAGCGTTGCGCTCCACCAATTTTATAGCATGTACCTCAATCATGTACTGCAGGGAGAGGAATTAGGTCGATCTCTCCTAGCGCAGATACAAGAGATATCAAAGTCTAAAGATTCAGCGGAAGCTAAGCACGACCTACTCGTGGAGCTCACGCGTCAGAAGACAGAGGCTTGGCGAAATGAAGTTCGGAATCTGGACTCCTCCCTCTGGGCGCGTCATGTTCGAGCTTACCAGGTATTCCCCCGCACTTTTAATTTACAGGGCTTTCGTGAGGCCTATAACATACAATCCTCTGAACCGACCTCAGGCGGCTTCTTTCGGGACATAACGCATGCCGATTTCCAGGCGCTTCGTCGCAGTTCTTTTTCCGCTCTGCGATGCATGGGAACTTTTCCGATCGGCGCGGTGAACGCCAAGGGCACCGGTGGAGGATCGCCCTACTCAATTAAATCCCACGTCGTTGACTCGATTCATGGCTCAAGACATCAGGTACTCCGAGCGTTTGATCGAGCCGCGGAGCATGGATTACTTTCCATATTTGAAGTTATCCCAAATCATACCTCGTGTGACGCCAAGTTGCTGCAAGCCAATCCCAGCCTCTATGTACACACGCGCACGGCTCCATCAGACTCAACCGGGTACTTCCATTACGAGCACCCTGATTTTGGGGAATTCTGGATCCGTCATGGTGGCTACAAAGATCTCGGCACAGGGAAACGCTCGTTCTGGGTTGACACCCTACAACTCGATTTCTCAAAACCTGAGACCCGAGAGTTTGTGATCTCCGAGATCTTGGATCTTATAAAACAATACAACCTTGATGGAATTAGAGTTGATTCCGCCTACCAGATGCTGAATGACTACCTCAGCAAAAACTGGGAGGGAGAACTCGCCCATCCGCTCCCGAGGAGGGAATTCCTGGAGGAGCTTGTGTTACGCGTCAAATCGGATTGCCCGCATGTCGCGATTATGGCGGAGGCGTTTGACGGCTTCGATAAACTAGCTGAATGTGGGGTCGATCTGCTGTATGGCATGAGCCGGATGATACGAAACGGTGGCCACATTCATGAGGGCTGGCATGAGGCCCTCGTATCACGCAACCCAGATCAGATTCGCGCCGCCATTGATCGGGCTCAATTCCTATCGTGGCAAGTTGGGGGACCGGACATTCTCACATTCTTTGGCCATCAAGATTTTCCATCTCCGGAGCGCCAATTCGGCGATGCCTGGAAATGGGGTGCGGCGGTGTTAAGCATACTTCGACCAGGCGCGTTCAGCTTCTATGCCGGCACGGAGGCGGGCTTTGAAGCACCCTGCAAGGAAGACCACAAAATGATTACGTTTAATGAACCGGTGCAAATCGATTGGTCAGGTTCCACTGAAGATTTCTCCCAGTTTCAAAGACGATTACTTCTGTTTGCTGGCTCCATACGGGAATCCTTGGGTGAACAGACGACCATGGAAACGTTACACCCAACGTCTCGTGAACACTCTGCGCCGTGGGTAGGATACCTTATCCGGTCATCACTGCCCGATAGGGATCTGAAAATCGCCGTGGTGGTCAACCCCAGCTCACAACCTACAACCGCTCAATTCCTCGATCCTGATTCAGGGAAACGGATATCTGTTGAAATCGACCCAGCTGGCCCCACGGGCTTTGAGATTGTACAGCTTCATGGCACATCACCAGTCCCTGAATACCGATAGCACAGGGAAGAAACGATTTATTTCTTGCGAGTATACACCATCTCAAGAGAGGTAAACTCTCGTCCATTCGGTGCTGTATCCAGCATTGAGAACTCATACTTGTCTGGGGACTTAATATGCAAAACTGACTTAACCGTCTTCACTCCCCCGAGAAGGGGATCATACACATCACTTGTCATTTCAAAAACATTTCGCTCTGAATTGTATCGTCCTGATGAAACCGCAAGAGCCGTGTTGAGAGAGTCGATCCACACCATCTTGAATTGCCGCGCACCGTTGTCGTATCCCATCAACCCCATACCTTGGAACTTCTCTCCCGCGGCCTCTCCTTGAAAATCCTCTTGCAGAAACCTATCTCCAAGTACCCAGTGAATC
>JAFMIS010000368.1 GCA_017853915.1 bacterium | reverse complement strand
GCAGAGCCCATACAGAACGACCTCGTGTCGAGTCATTAAAAAATTAATGGGTAATGACGTATCGACTCTGAGTCCGCACCCAGGTACGTCGTACACGCGCTGACACGCGTCGCAGTGAAAATGATGGTGATGGTGATCCGCGCATACGCGCGTCTCATATCGATCCGGTTCTCCAGGTAGTGGCACGGAGACTAGTTCACCCTCCTCTACCAAACTACGAATAATCCGATAAACAGTAGCTAGGCTGATCGAGGATATCTGCCGGAGAACCGCAGCGTGGACCTCCCCCGGGCTTAAGGGGCGTCGCGCCTCATCGAGGGCTCCTCGAATTGCTCTTTTTTGTTTAGTGCTCCGCTGATCTAACTTGCTAACCATCTGATATACCTTGTTTATTCGATATCCTGCTAATGGTATTTCATTATTATTAACAAATCAATAGTGCCGAGCTGGGTAGACACGAGCAGGGCTGCGTTTTTTAGCGCATGTCCAGATGGTACGATTACCACCAGAACACCGAATCTACGGATTTGGGCGAATGTCGGCCGGAGGAGCAGTTGCAAGTATTCCACTCTCTTGTTTGTCTGGTCATGGTGGCGCTGCTATCCGGGTGCGCCGGCGGATTTAACTGCCCTTTTAATCGACCATCATGTTGTGACAATGTCCTTTTTGGGTGTGGACCATTTGATCTGCCCGCAGGGTGCAGTTGCAACGATTACTTCCTACGCTCATTCAACGGCACTGTGCTGTCCCAAGGAAACTTTTCAGATTCAAAGATCTCACGGGCATCATCCTCAAGCTCTTCCTCTGGAACTTGGAGAACAAGTGGAGATAAAAAAGATGCTCACAGCTGTCCACTATTGCCACGCACGGCCAGCACAACTCTTTTGATACGAGAGAACACACGCCGCGTGAGTCTTAAGGCTCTAGGATATGTTGTGTTACGCGGGGTTCGCACAGGCAATACCATTGATGCTCGGGGTGCCATAAAAATCCCTGCGCTGAATTGCATGGCTTTCATCCGCTCCACTCTCGACATTACCAATCCCTCGAAGGCACCTCACTCGGTGACGATTGATCTTAGGTGCTCTCAACCAAGGAATTCCTGCTTAAGCACATATCGCGGCAGCGCAAAGAAACTTTGATTTTCCACCAAAAAAGATCCCCCCCCCGTGCGAGAGCGCGTGAGATTGTTGAGACACGCAGCGACCAGCGCACAGCTTTAAAAATCCACTGCGACACCTGAGGAACGAGCTGGAAGGTTCCTTGCCTTCCTCTCGCACCTGTCTTAGCCTCACGAATGGCGCCAATGAAAATACCCCCTTATCGTGCCATTCAACTCCGTTTGCTACTGGGTCTACTTGGAGCCCTGTTCCTATTCGCCTCGATTCTTTTCGCGAATCGCTCCAGGTTAGGGGTGCCCTGCGTTGACAACATGGACCGAGCCTATACCCACCTCAGCGTTGCCATGGCTGAACGTGGCGAGTCTTTTGAGGGAGCTTTTAGTCATGCCGGCTTCAGACATCCGGGCCCGAGTCTCTTTTACTACTTGGCGGGAGTCTCGTACGCGCTGGACCCCTGGACATCAAGGGAGAACTCTTTTCGCCTAGCAATTGCACTACTCAACTCAGCTTTCATCGGGATCTCGATCTTTCTCTTGAGTGGGCTTACCTCTCGATGGACCTACGCACTTATCCTTGCCCCGATATCATTTGCTATCGTATCACCACGATTCCTCTTTGATTACTGGAATCCCTCTCCTGTTCCGGCCGCGACCATAGCGTACCTCCTCTCAATTACCTATCTCGCTCATGGCCGAGTTAGCCTTCTCCCCCTCGCGATCGCGCTAGGAAGTTTCATCGCCCAATGCCACCTTGGCTCGATTCCTTTTCTAGGCGTGTGTCTTCTGTATAGCGTGATGATATGTTTTTGGAAGCGCCATTCTTTTCCCACGCGCCACGATTCACTCAGGGCGCCATGCATCGCGAGCGCTCTTGTCGCGATAGTCTTCTGGCTTGGTCCGATCATCGATATCGCGAGATACGGTCTTGAGAGCAACCCGATAAAGATATTCCTCTCCTTTGTAGAGCAGCATCCAACCCCTGATCTGTTTGCGACATTCACAACAGTCTGGAAGATAGCTGCCAAGAAATTGAGTCTTTCATCGGAGCTACCCGCTCTTCTACGGTTCATAACCCCAGCGGTGCTTTGGGCATTTCTTATCTGGATGCCGGCGCAATGTGCTGCCTTCTTTCACCTTCGAATTCTCCTCGCCCTTGGATGGGGGACTTCGGTGTGGGCCTTGGCCCAAAGTTTTCAGCCCATGGCCAGCTATCTTGTAAGTTACTTTCTAGGCATCCTCGCCATCGCTGTGACAATCGCAACGTTCTCGGTCGTTGGTCATGTAGCATCGATCATCGCCACGCTTGGTGGGCTGAGGAAGAGAGCGCCGACAAGAATTATCATGGGGGCTGCGCTCGGCTCCTGTCTGTTACTGTCTGTTTATCTCGCAAAGTCCGGGGAGCCGCAGAAGAAATACGGCTGCTATAAGACTCAGACTGCTCAACGATTCGTGACAGCTCTGGCGCCAGAGTCGGATGTTTTGTATGAAATCGCTCCCTCGTCGTTCGACCTCCGGAATTTTGCGGCATTCTTCGCACTCCAGCTTCTCAATCAACAGGCACACTTTTGCTTTGTAGACTCGTGGCTACACTACGTGGGACGATCCCTGACGTGCTCGTA
>JAFMIS010000032.1 GCA_017853915.1 bacterium | reverse complement strand
GCGTTGCACCCGGCGGCCGGACCGGCCGCCCTCCAAGGTCGTTGTCGTGAGCAGCGCCGCGTCGAGACACCTAATATTTTTGGAGGGCGCCCGGGTCGGGCGCCGAGATGTGGCGATTACCTGAGGACATTTCTGGTGCGCGTTGCACCCGGCGGCCGGACCGGCCGCCCTCCAAGGTCGTTGTCGTGAGCAGCGCCGCGTCGAGACACCTAATATTTTTGGAGGGCGCCCGGGTCGGGCGCCGAGATGTCGCGTTTGCCCGCGCAATTTGCGGTTTGTGTTGCACCCGGCGGTCGCGGCAAAAGATATTTTTGAAACTAGTTCTAGGTTCTCGCTTGGAGAGGCTTGTGCTAGTGTCTCAGAGATATACGGAGAGAAAGATATGAAGAAGACGATATCCAGCGCACTACTTGTGACGATCCTCTGGGCGTTTAGTTCCAACGTTACTGTAGCTGGAGACTTAACCCGTAAATTAACCGCAGGCTCTTCGATTGGTGAGGTGGTTGGTGCCTGGGGAGAGCCCACCGAAAAAGTGGAGAAAGGGATTAAGCGAGAGGTTGTCTGGTATTACCCTCAGGGAGCTCGGGTTGTTTTCAAAGATGGGAAAGTGAGGTCATGGCTACCTCCAAAGGAGCTCCAGCGAGCTGAACGAGAGAAAGCTGAGCAGGCTGCTGCGGCAACTCCTGCATCGGCTGAGTTCGCGCGTGAAACACGTGACTTGGTTCGTGATATCGCCAAGGAAGTTCCGTCGGGACCAGATGTGCCATATGTGGAGCAGCCTCAGGTTCCAGCGCCGCAGGTAGTTCCCCCTGTGATTCAGAATCCAGCTATACAGAATGGACGAGGAGTCGTCCCCGGCATCGCTCCAGAGCCTGATGTAATCGATGAAGAAGAGTAATCGTCAAGGGCGGCCCTCAGGGGAGCCTGTGTTCTTATCGCGGAACTAAATAGAGAATTCGCGCGGAGCTCTGAATAATACCCGCGTACTGTTTCGCCTCATCGCCCCGACCCCAGAAGAGATCTACTCGGTTAGTGCCTGTGATGGCGCCGCCTGTATCCTGATCCACAACGAGTCGTGAGACGCGCTCCACTCCAACAGGTTCGTCCTCGCCGGAGTGATTGCCCGAGAATATTGGTTTATCGAATGTTAGAATCGCCAAGGCTCCCTTCGGGGCGAATGTAGGATCGACAGCGATCGTTCGCCCTGGAGTGGCAGGGACGCCGAGTGATGTCAGGGCGCGTTGGTGAGAGCGGTTGAAGAATACATAGCTTGGATTCTTAAAGAGCAGTTGATCGCGCTCCTGAGTGGGCATGGCGCGCAGGGCTGTTTCGATTCGCTGCATGGTCACTTTTTGGGGTGCGAGTTGAGCTTTGAGGTATTTGCCGATCGGTTCATACCGCTGTCCATTTTTATCGGCGTATGTGAGGTGCATCTCACTTCCATCCATGAGTTGCACGGTTCCGGAGCCCTGTATATGAAGAAAGAAGGCGTCGATCGGATCAACCCATACCAATTCGAGATTCCTGCCTCGAAGCGCCCCTCGCCCATCGATGTCGGCTCGTGAGTAATATGGCACCAGGGTGTCCTTGTGTATCCGGCCTTTGAGGGGCTTTTCATCCTTGAAGCGCTCCGAGAAGGAGCGAAGGGGGATTGTTAAGAGGTCATCGGGCTTTTTGTAGAGAGGAGTGGTGAGGGCGCGAGTTGGCCTTAAGCTTCCTCGAAGGGTCGGCTCAAAATAACTGGTCAGCAGAATCTCTCCCCACGAATCGCCCCCATAGAACTCAAAGAATCGAAAGTGGTCATTAAGGTACGTAAGCTTTTCGTGTGTTGAGATGGGGCTCACGAGAACAGATGTTAAATCCTTAAGCGCGTGGCCATACTCCCCGCGGGTTGTCGTTACGGGACCAAACTGCATAACGGTATTCGGAGTGCGATGGAGGACCTCTGCCTGCATCTCGATCGCCTCGCGAAGTCCATCCAGATTGAGGTCATCAGAGAGTGGGGGAGCTTGAGTTTCTCGAAACGCCATGGTCGACCCCGTCGCGAGGGGGCGAGTGCAGCTTGACAGAGCACATATGACCGCAAGGAGCCAGGGTGTGGTGACCTTACAAAAGGACTTACTGGTTGGTGGTGCCGCACTCGAGCGGCCGCTGAACTGAGAGGGGAAAGATTGTGTTGCGAGAGAAAGGATTGTGTTGAGCATCAGAAACCCACAGCTGAGGCGCGAAAATAAGGTGTTACCCCCACCACTTCTTGCTGATACGCCGTCCTCACTCCAAGTCTCCCCACACCATCCTTGTAAGCGGTTCCATGGTCTGAACACAAGGGGTTGTCTTACACGCTGACATGCTCAAGCGGTTCGGGAGATCCGATGGGGGACGCCGTGAGAGATGAAAAGGATTCAAAAAAAATCAAAGTTGAGCTTTTCCCCCCGATATCTCTCTGAATTTTGGCTCTACTCAGATCGAAGCTCGTTTGATTTTTGTGACGCCATAAAATTCGCGTCGCCCTGCGCTGAAAGTTTCCGAAAAAATGCGACCTAACGCTCGCTGGCGCATCGTAAGAGAGAACGCTCTAGCGTTTCGGTTTGTGGGAAGCGGAGGTTGCTTCCAAGTTTTAGTGGGGTTGTATGAGAGGGAGTCGGTGTGTCCGGTTGTTCCTTGCTGTCCTCGCTGTAGTTCTGATGCTGACGACCACGTCAGCGTTTGCCCAACATCGTTCGCCGTACCGCACGCGTGTGCGGCTTGAGCGGGTCTACGAGCTCAAGAGGAGCGCCGCAGGAACGAAAGACTTCGAAAATATTCCGACCGTTCGAGTGAGCGGACGAGTCTATGGCGTTGGTTCCATAGACGCGCACTTCAACGTAAAACGAAATAAGACCTGGAATTCAACTGTTCGCAGGAATGGAGTAGAGCGTATCGATCCCTCCAGCCCGGTGCTGCTTCAGGGGAGCATGGGGGTGGGAGGTGGCTGGCGTCGTTCAGGCCGGCGCGTAATGCCAACCGCGGCTTCAATTATTGGCAACGAGCTGAAAGTAATCTTTCCGGGCAGGGCAACGGGTTCACGAGGATCCCGCCAACGGGTATACACTATCAGAATGACCTTGAGCGGCGAGATTGTCGTTACCGCGCGCGTTTCAAGTATTCCCCGTTCCGCCGGCAAGCGCGGCGCGTGTGGTTCGGCCGTGGGAGCTGCCGCGGTTAGCGAGAGCAAGGCGCCCATGATGGCTCAGGCTGAAAGTGATAGTGGGGAGCAGCCAGTTGTACCTCCGGTCGGCGAGGTTGGAGAGGTCGGCGGCACAGTTCTTAGTAAAGTCGTGACGATCAGCACCGACGCGGACCCAGAGTGGTATCAGAAGTATGGCGCCGACAGCAACGCGGTCATCGCGAGTATCATCAATACAGCCGAGGCCGTGTACAACCGACAGCTTGGAATTCGATTTCGAATTGTACAACAACATGTGTATGCGGATGTTTCGCCGTATACATCCACTGATTCTGGTCGACTCCTTTCAGCCTTCACTCGCAATCCAGATAATGCTGTCAATTTATCGTCGAATCCCGCTACATTTTCTGATGACGTGGATTTAAAGCACCTTTTTACCGGAAAGGATATCGATGGGTCGGTGATTGGAATCGCGTATATTGGGGTTGTCTGTGCTGTTCCGACGTTAGCCTACGGTATTACGCAATCATATGTGGAGGCGGCAAACGCCGGCATCTTTGCGCATGAAGTTGGGCACAATTTCGGCGCAAACCATGACACATCCGATCACTCGGGACTGATGTATCCGAGCGTCTCTATCCCTCCAGCGCAAAGATTCTCAGATGCTAGTATGGTAGAGATCAACGGACATCTCTCTAAATATGGCACATGTATCTCCGTAGAAGAGATGGCTCCACGTCCAGATGAAACACCGGGAGTGAATCCGCAGCCGACGCCGAACGATACTGATATATCCACCGCCTCGTTGACGCTCAAGAAAGCGAAAGCGGGTAGTTCACGACAACCGGTAGTTCGGTTGTCAGGGAAGCTTCTCTCCGCGTCATCCAATCCGATAACATCCGTTGGGATTCGATTGTTGGTGGCCGGAGAGGAGGTGGCGCGATCGGTTACTTCGGCGACTGGCGCGTTTGAGTTTTACGTCAAGATGGACCTGCCTAAGGGTAAAAAGGTTTATGTATATGTGGAGACTGAGGGGGGAGAGATCTACTCAAACTTCCTCTGGCTCGGGCGAACCGCACCTCCGCAAGTTCGCGCCAGTAGGCCCAGCGGCAGGGCGCACGCTTAGGCGGGCGCGAGGCTGAAGGGCTTCCCCTCCGGGATTCAAGGGTCCAAGAAGCAATTGTTCGGGGTACCGGGGCTTGTTCACGTTGAACCTCTGATATTGAGAGACCCCGCTGGGGATAATCTAAAGTCTGGGTTATAGTGATGAGGGCCGACGAGGGTCGGAATGATTATCGGGAGAGGGCATGGCAGAGCAATTCGGTAAACTTGAAGAGGGGCTTGTACAGGCTATGAGGGCAATCGATAACCAGGTTGCACGGGCGATGCAGCGCAGCCCATCTGAACGCGATGCCCACGGTGTTCAAAAGTGGGAGCCCTACGAGACGAGAGTTGAGCATGTCGCAGCCTTTATTATCAATCAGCTGGGCGAAGAGGCGGTGAGTTTGGATGGAGTGATCGTCCTGGCCCAGGCGTTTACCAAAGCTCTGCGTATTTTAACTCATGATCTAGGGTCTGATGGTTTGGGGGAGACCCGAACGGCATATTGCCTCGATGCCGTGGATAAGATTGAGCGAGACGCGCATCGAGTAAAGCGCGATCTCGAGTCGGATGAACTCATGTAGTCATCGGGTGCTTCTCAAACTACGGTAGTTTTGTGATCCAATCGTAATCATTCCCGCCGATGAGGTGAGTGGTGTAGAGCCCTTATCTCTATGAAGGTGTTGCATTGTATTACTGGGCTCTCAGGTGATGGTGCGCAGCGAATGTTGCTCCGTCTTACCGGAGTTCTTCAGCAGCGGGGATTTTCTCAAGTAGTAGTTAATCTTGGTTCTCCGGGGCCGCTCGTGGAGCGGTTTGAGAGAGAGGGTATATGCGTAGAGTCGCTCAAAATGACCTCGGGGATAGGGAATGCCGCGGCAAGTCTGGGTCGACTGAGGCGAATTATTGAGGAGCACTCTCCCGATATCCTCCAGGGCTGGATGTATCACGCGAATGTTCTGTTGCTGGGCTCGCAGGTCTTCTCGCAGCGACGGTCTCCTGTGGTGTGGAATATTCGGCGTGGGCTGGATGATTATCGGGAGCTGGGGTCCATGACTCGCTTGCTTATCAGAGCGAGCTCATACCTCTCAGGACAGCCTTCCGCGATTATATATTGTTCTCCTGATAGTCGTCGTCAGCATGAGAATCTTGGATTCAAATCGACTCGTGGATTGATGATTGAAAACGGGTTCGAGGTTGAGAGGTTTAAGCCCTCGATTAAGGTGCGTCAACAATTTCGAGCGAGTCTCGGTATCCACGATGATGATGTGGTTGTGGGTATTGTGGGGCGTTTCAATATCGCGAAAGGGCACCGCTATCTTTTCGAGGCGCTTGAATTGGTCGCTCAAGAAGAGCCTCGGGTGAAATTAGTGTGTGTTGGGCGGGGAATGCTGCGCACCACTAGTGAGCTCCATCGTATGATTGAGAAGAATGGGCTCGAATCGAGAGTCGAGCTTCTGGGGGAGCGCGGTAGTCCGGAGGAGATCTATCCGGGGCTTGATATCTACTGCTCCTCCTCAATCGGTGAAGGGTTTCCCAACGCAATAGCCGAGGCTATGTCGTGTGGTGTGCCGTGTGTGGTTACAGATACAGGCGCGTCTCGCGAGCTTGTTGATGGTGTGGGGTATGTTGTTCCGACGCGTTCTTCGAGTGAGCTCGCGGGAGCTTTGGTCGCGATGGTGAGAAAAAAAGTGACAGAGCGTCAATCACTTGGCGAGCTAAGCCGACAGAGAATCCTCGAACGCTTTTCACTGGATACCATCGCGGGGCGGTATGAAAAGATCTACCGCAGAGTTTCCGGGGTAGCCCAGGGGAGGGGCTTGTATGGAAGTGAAATGAGCTGATGATTAAACAGGCTTTTCGGGTTTTTGGGATTCTTGTAGGGCTTTAGTAGGATAGAAGTTGGCCTGATTGCTCGCTACGAGGGTGATACAGGGGCTTGGTAACTCCCCGTGTTTGCATGTGTTTTCCCACCTAAGTCCGAAATTTTGACTTATTGTAAGTCTTCATTGACCAGCATAACGCGAGGCTGGTATCCTTCCATTGGATCTGGTTACCGCTCCGGGACCCTTACCGGTGTTTCTGATTGTCCTCTCTGTTTTCGTGGGAGGCGGCAGTGAGCGCTCTCGTCACTGAGTTCCTGCGGCTTATCAGAAGTGATTGTGCCGTGGAGGACTAATGTCAAATAAAAAACTATATGTAGGAAACTTGCCGTTCTCATTTGGGGACGCGGAGTTATCGAATCTTTTCGCGCAGGCTGGTACTGTAGCTTCAGCTCGCGTAGTACTCGACCCCGCGACCGGCCGAAAGAGAGGCTTTGGTTTCGTAGAGATGTCCTCTCCGGAAGAGGCGGAGGCAGCGGTTCAAGCTTTGAATGGCTCTGAAGTGCAGGGTCGTGCGATTGTTGTTGATATCGCGCGTGAGCGTCCACCACGAGAAGGTGGCGGTGGTGGGCATCGTGGCGGAGGCGGACCTCGTCGTCACGGTGGGGGATACAGAGGCGGTCAGTAGTCGATCGTTTCTGAAGTAAGAGAGGGGATGTTTCGCTTCGCGAAACGTCCCCTTTTTCTTTTCTAGTCGAGGCGGAGCGCGTCGCTCAGAGCTTGACGCATGGCCTTAAAGGTTCCGAGTGATTGAGCGTCGCTTGCGACGTCCGCTCCCTCCGGTAGCTCAAGGTAGAGAACTCCTATTCTGCGACTTTCGCCCAATGAGCCGTACATTCCGGTGAAAGCGGCGTTGTTGTCATCCTCAGGTCTTTCGATGACCGGCTGAGAGCACGACAACGCTGTCGCGGCCGAATCCGATTCATAGCCGGATTGCACAGCAAGGGCTCCGAGTCGAGGCTCATTCATGCCCGATCGTCCACGGCGTAGGGTAATCTGCTCAAGGGCGCGTAGGCGGACCGTACCAAACACAGTGCGGGGCATGAGAGCGAATGAAGCCGGATCAACCACAAACACACATCCTCCCGTAAAGCCTGCTTCAGGAATTATACCTCGGAAAAGCCGCTCCAAAACTTGCCCTAAGGTGTCTTTGCCTGTCATGTCGGCATACAGGTCCTTCAGAGCGTTCTGCACCTCAGGAGAGCAGTGTTGTAGGTACCTGTTCTTGAGAGCGGTTTGCTGTTGCTTGAAGTGTTCTACCTTGACCGCGGGGTTGAAATCCTCAAGCGGTTGAAATGAGCTCACGAGAGAGCGTTGATATTCTCGAGAATGTTCCATCGCTCGGTTTTTGATCAGATCGATTCCCTGGTTGCCCACCGTTTTTTCGAGATACGCGCTGGCGAGCCGCCAGTCGTTCTCCGCGGAGGGGTAGGTGGCAGGATTCTCCGCCCGCGCGAGGGCCTCTCCCACTTCGCATAGTTGATCGTAGGTAGCCCATGTTTGCTCGAAAGCATCATCGCTCTTCTGTGCATCTACGTCCGGCCGAAGGACTCTCATAGCGAGTAAGGATGGCGAGAATCCTAATTCTGAGGTTAATTCCTCATCAAGGGATCGATTGGGAGTTAGATTTTTAACCACTCGGGAATATAGGCTGGGGTAGTTCCACGCGATCAAATTGAGACCAATTTCGCGAATCACACCTCGACAGAAACCGGTCTCAGGATCAAGGTTATGTTTCTCGCTCAAGACTTCGGCTGTGGACGCGATGATAGCTGTTTCGCGCAAACGATCTGCCTGAAACGGTTCGATAGAGTTGAACACGTGATTGGATGGGAGAATCTGGTCGTCAAATATAATGTTTTTGATGCGAGTTGGCCCCGCCCATCGTAGCAGCTCGGCCGGATTATTCGTGACATCGCGTGGAACGCGTTCATTGGATGCGATCGGCATCAGCTCTTTAACGATAAACGTAAAGAGCGCGAAATCTTTTTTAAGAGCTTCGAGCAGAGCTTCTATGCGGTCGTCGAACGCGCCGTTCCGGAAGCGCTCTCGGATCTCCTCAAGGATGGAAGGATTGATGGGGAACCAGAGGTTGGTGACGTGTTTGGTCGCTTTGTCTAAGCGCCGCTCAGAAAATTGATTAGTTGGAACGCGAGTCTTCATTACGATCTCTGATCCCCTCGGCTTTGGATGTATCCTTACATATCCAAATGCCCCAATAGGTTATCGACTGCCTGTGCTTGAAACTTGATATTTTATGGCGCCTCAATGAGGGATGGTATTTTGAGCCCTGACCATCCTAAGAATTTGATGACATTGCCCTTTTTGTTTTAAGAATTAGCCTGATAGGTCGGGGGAGATGGCGTACTTCTTGGTGCAAGGGCAGACCCCGCCCCTTATCAAGGGTGGAAATAGAAAGAGGTTTTGTTGCTCGGAGGCGGGTATGAGCGCACGGATATTACATAACGTGTGCTCTCTGGAGTGCTCTTGTGATCGAAATAGTTTCCTCGGGACTTACTTTTCAGAGTTGAAGCTCCGCTTAGATGGCGACGATGAAAAAGTGGCTGTACACAACTCAAGCATTATTCTACCTTCCTCATAGGCTCGTTAGTACGCAGTGCTTCAACTTTGTTGGCTTCATGCGCTCATCAGAAACACACCCACCAAAAAAAAATATTCGACGTGAACAGGTATTGGTTATCGCGGATTCCTGTTTTGAGATGTTCTCTATTCAAGAACTGCGACGCCCTCAAAGCATCGTTCATGAGGTAGCAGTTTCTTTCTCCGATTCAACAGAGGAAGAGGTAAGAGAAGCGATCTCTCTGGCCCTTTCATGGAGAAGGATGTTTCATCAGTCAGCACGTTTCGTGCATTAACGAACATGCATCGGGGCATTAATGGATGCCAGTCGTGTGGTTGAGCCGGCGGGGAGTTCTAGGCGGCATCAGCATCGAAATCACGGCAGCCCATCATTTGGGGCGGAATACTGGTGTTTGCCAAACAGTTGAGCACTCATGAGTATCGATTATGACAGCCGGCCTTGTTGAATAACTCTAATCATATCGATACCCTGTTGGTGAAGGGAGAGAGGTGAAGAATAGGATGTAGTGATAGACCCCCTGTGAGGCTTTTTACCGGCCTTAGAAAGGGTCTACCACGGTGGTTGACCGACCATAGGATTCTTTTTGAAAGGAATCACGTGCAAGCGTTTTTTCTGTCTCAACGTGCGGCGGTTGTCCTTGAAGCCTCATATCCGAAGCTGACTCGACTGAATATTGAAGTGGGGAAGATGCCGCTTCATACGTGCAGTGACTACTGGAGGGGACTTGGATTCCAACCCACCTCAGCCGAATTGCGGCTTGAGGGTAGTCTTGCGTATCTCAGATTCAGAGGGACGGCAACGGTGCTAGTACCGTTACCGTATGGCGAAGCGAAGCGGCTTTTGACTCAGTCTGAGGAAACAGCCGAGATTTGCAGATCGCTCCTTCATGTCGGTGAGGGGCTTCTACTTGAGAGGCGCGCTGGGGAGGAGCGGGTTAAGGCATTGTCGAAATGCTCCACTGCTCAACTCCTGGCTCTTGCCGCGGAGTAATAAGGTTCTGTGCGCTCTGCAAGATAGCTTGTCTATCTTGCAGAGCCAGCACCTCCTCTCCCTTCTCCTTATAGTGCGTGGTAAGATGAGCCTTGCAGTGAGGCCTTGGTTGGCATCATGAACTGCTAGAGGCAGCCCAGATACGTCAGGACGCAGAGAGCAAGAAGAGTAAGGGCCCGAGGCTTCCTCGAATCAGAAAAAATTGCCATAAATATAAACGGTCTGAGGCCCGCGCATCACCCGAACTATCCCGGCTACCGATGTTTTAATGACAGATGCTCATGAAGTGCGTAGTGCGAGGTCGGAGCATATCAGAGGGTCCCTGCCAGATCGGCTCTCTCTGTGTTTTTTGCATTTCGTGTTAACGTCGTGCGCAATTTCGTCACATATACTGGCCACAAGGTATGCGCTAACTTTTCATGACAAACAAGAGACCACCGAAACAATCGATAGTTGAGCGGCTCATCTCGGATCAACTAGCCGAGAGCGTTGAGCAGGCTGAGAAGCAGGTTCGAGCGGGATTGGTCCGAGTTGATGGTATTGTGGTTGATAAGGTAGGAGCGCGGGTCAGCACCACCTGCACGGTGCGTGTTGAACATGGTCGAGAGTATGTAGGGCGCGGCGCTTACAAGTTAGAAGCGGCGCTCGCCGCGTTTCAAGTGCCGGTAGAAGCGGCGATCTGTGCTGATGTCGGGGCATGCACGGGAGGATTTACGGAGGTTCTTTTGCGGCGCGGCGCGGCCAAGGTTTTTGCCATCGATGTAGGATATGGAAATCTTGACTGGAAGCTACGCTCAGACCCACGAGTTGTTGTTATGGAGCGAACGAACGCTCGTTATGTGGAGAGGTTGGAGCATCCAGTCTCTATCGTTACCATCGATGTTTCGTTTATCTCGCTCGATAAGATTATTCCAATTGTGACTCAGTGGATGACGCCCACGGGGCACATTGTGGCGCTCATCAAGCCTCAGTTTGAGGCGCGACGGGAGGAGATTGGTGAGGGTGGCATCGTTGTAGATTCTTCTGTCCATGAGCGAGTTGTCGAGGAGGTCAAGGGGTTGCTCGAGCAACAGGGGTTGCGGGTAGGGGGTGTTATTCCATCCCCGATTCTGGGCAGTGAGGGTAATAAGGAGTTTTTAGTGTGGGCCAAAAAATCTGATTCCCAATAAAAAACTTTAACGTGGGGCTCAGTTTATTTTTTTTCGGTATTGCGGTACGATTCCCACATGAAAAACAGACTTCTAAAGGCATGCTCTATAGTCGCCTGTGCTGTTATCTTCCCCTGGTCAGCCCGAGCGTGCGATCTATGTGCCTTGTATACTGCTATGCAAGTGGAGAGCCCCTCGAAAGGGGCTCTTCGTCTCAGTGCCTCGGAGCAGTACACCTTGTTAAACCGCGTGCGGCGGGATGGACACTACGTGGAAAACACGGCGGACCAGTATCTTAAAAGTTCAGTGACGCAGGTGTCCGGTCAATATGACATATCTGACTCTGTCGCGGTGCAGTTCGTCTCCCCGATTATTAGCCGCTCGTATCGTCGAATTCAAAATGAAGAGGTGTCTAACGGCTCTGATGCCGGTTTCGGCGATATGTCATTGCTCGTGCATTATTTGCCGGTGCGGTATTCCGATGGTGATACGACCCTTCGATTGCGGTTTTTTGGTGGTGTGGAGTTGCCCACTGGTGACGCGCACCTTCTTGGTGAGGAGGCGTCAGAGGAGCATATGGATGCTCATCAAGAAGAGGCCGGCTCTGAAGCCACGCACGGGGGCTCGAGACCGATGCTTAAACACGGAGGATCTCATCATGAGAGTGCCGCGGTTCCGGAGAATGCGATTCACGGTCACGATATTGCGCTTGGCTCAGGTTCGTTTGACTTTCCGTTTGGTGTTGGTTTGACCACTCAATGGAAGCGTCTGCTGGGATCGGCCGATCTGCAGTACACAGTGAGGAGTGATGGGGCATATTCGTACAGGTATGCGAATGATTTTATCTGGTCCACATCACTTGGTAGTTTCATTTATGTGCGCGATTCAGCCCAGGTTGCGGCGCGGGTTCGACTCTCGGGTCAATATAAAGAGAAGGATACGGGATCCGGTGGGGTCTATTACGATGATACCGCGGCGAACACGAAGTTTATTGGCCCCGAGCTCAATGGCACATTAGGGCATCGATGGCAGGGGGTGCTCGGTCTCGATATCCCGATCGATGTCAAGAATTCGGATCTGCAAATTACCGCCACCTATCGTTGGCGTGCCGCGATGACGTATCGGTTCTAACCACAACAGGCTCACCATACCAGGAGGCGGGTCGACGGATTGGGACGGTTGAATCTTCGACCGCACATGACGCGCGTGAGCGCTTTCAGCGCGCCGATTCCAGCTTCTGAAATTGAAACCACAAGCCGCATCCCGCGATAGAGGTAGAACAACAATATTGATGGTGATTTCAACATT
>JAFMIS010000367.1 GCA_017853915.1 bacterium | reverse complement strand
CCACCATGTACATCATTCTAGGTGGCAGGATTCTTGACCCGGCGTCACGCAAGAACGTCTTGAAGAGTAAATGAAGGGTGGGCTCAAAGTCAACATGAGCAGAGAAATAAGGGGTTTAGGGCTGAATCCTGGTGGTCGTAATAGGGGCGTATGCGGGCGCCTCAGACGGATGTACCATGATAGAGATTATTACTGGAATCCCGCTTCGATATGAACCTTGTCACTACGCAGCGCTCACCGAATTTCTCAGACCTCGTTATCCCGGTTGAGTTTGTTGTGTTGCACTATACGGCCGCGAACCTGCAGCGGACGTTGGAGATTTTTTTGGATACATCGACGGAGGTTTCAGCGCATCTTGTTATCGATCGCGATGGGGCAGTGTACGAGATGGTAGAGTGCTTGTCGGGTGCTCCAAAACGTGCGTGGCACGCAGGGAAGAGTCGATGCGAAGTGAGTCGCGGAGGAGAAAGGGTTCTCGTGGAGGGGTTAAATGACTGCTCAATCGGGATTGAGTTAGTTAATTTAAATGGAAATATCTTTCCTTACACTGAGGCTCAATACACCAGTCTTTTTGCGGTGCTGGATCAATTAAAGGGAGTGTACGCAGGCTTGGCTGGACCGGAATCAATTCTTGGTCATGAGCATGTGGCTGGTTTTCGGGGCAAGTGTGATCCCGGGCGTTGTTTCGAATGGGGGCGACTTTACTCGGTGTGTTATCCGGGTCAGGGGATGCCGCGGCGGGTTCCCCTGTGCTCGGAACTAATGGCTGGACGACTGTTGGACGTGGTGAAGAGTCTCGGCGTTGGGGTCGATCGTGACACTGGGGCCATTGTTGTGCCGCCTGGGCTCCCGCAGAACTTATTCGGGCTCCTTAGCGCGCTCTGTGAGGGGGCTTTAACCCGTGAATCGTGAATAGACGCCGCCAAATGTGGGTGTCAGGCGATAAAAGTAGGTGTGTTGACATCTTGGCTTACCTGTTTAAGGATCCCCTCGGTTCAGTACCTGTGTACCTAAAGACTTCTTTTAATTAAATTGTATGCATTACTCACGCGTTACTTCCCGTTTCTTGGCATTGGTCGTTGTATCTGGCTCGTTGCTTGTCGCAGGGTGCGGTCCTCGAGGGGAATCGCATACAGTTGAGCAGATTCTGAATGACGCGCGGGTAGCGTATCAGACATCCTCTAGTAAGATCGCAACGGGGGATGCAGCGGCATTGAAGTCGCTCCAGAGTTCCCTCGATAAATTAGCGGGGATCGGTGGTGGCGGAGATGCAAAGGTTATCGCCAATGATGTGGCTAATACCTTGACTAACCTGATCGTCCGAGCCGGATATACGGCGCGTCCCGCAATGAGTGAGTTAATAAATCAGTATCGAAGTGTTGCGGGTGATAAATCGGTTTCATCCTCAATCGGGGCCCCAAACCTCAAGCTTTTAGCTGCTCGCACCTATTCGTTGATCGCGGCGGAATTAAATACCACCCAGTTTAAGTTGTAGATCAATCTTTGGTAATTGCGTTAAAGGTGGAGCTTCAAAGAGCTCCGTGGTGTGACGTCACCCAACGTCACGCTTAACAAAATCGACCTTGTTTTCGATATGGTCGGTTACCCAGGTCTCGTCCCACCACTCGTTTGGTGATACTGGAACCCCGTGAAGTCTGGTCTCGAAGTAAACCTCCTCGCCTTGCGCCAACCCGGAAGTACCGGAGCTCCCAAGTATCTGTCCTTTCTCAACTGAGGCGCCGCGTTGAACGATGACGTCCGACATGTGCCCATACAGAGTCGACAATCCAAAGCCGTGATCCAGTACCACTGTATTACCGAGTAGCCCTAATTCGCCGACGAATACTACTCGACCTCCATTTCCTGCCTGCACGGATGAGCGCCGATGAAGAGGAAACCTGACCCCGTTTGAGCGGCTCCGAGAGACCTCCTGGTCTCCGATCAGGATGGTCCTCTGATCTCCAGCGGAATTGTTCGGTGCTGAGGGAACAGGGGGAATAAATGCCCCGCTCCATAGGCGCCGAGAAGCGCTTTCGCTCAGTGCTGTAGCGAGAAATCCATCATCGCTTACCGCAAGAGCTTTCAGGAGGGACTTGAAATCAACAGAGAGATTCCCGCTAAGGCGCACGGATAGTTTTTCGTGCTGGGCGTATTTGAGCATCGCGTCCCGTAGAATTGAGGCATTCTGTTCAGATAGTGCTACTCGAAAAGTAGACCACCTGCGCGAACGGATTCGATAGTTAAAACCACTGCTCGCCGAGTTGCCAAGATTATCTCGAGCAATCAGCTGCATCTTGTCTGAGTCGTCATTGAACGAGGCAGGAATGGGGTAGAAAGCGATGTATACGTTTGGCTTGTTGCTAAATGCCGGATCCCAGCCGAGTGCCTGATAGCCCGGATAGAGAGTCCCTTGCCCGACTACTCCCTGTGCGTCTGGAGTCTTTCCGGTCACTCGATAGAAAACTAACTCTGCGCCGCCGAGCACCCCGTTTTGTTGGGGGGTAAGTACTGTAATTTGCGGTTTGAGAAAATTCACCTCAATGATCTTGGAGATGGTGTGAGAGTTGCTCCACAGAGATTTATCGAAAGCGGCTATCTGAAGCTCGGCGTTTCCCTCCCTCAATCCGAGCTCTTTTGGATTCACGACCACCTCAATCGTCTCGTCGCGCGGAGCCGCGACGCCAAAGGTCTTTCGGAGAAGTTCGTGGGGCTGATTTTGCTGAGAGACGCGAACAACCAC
>JAFMIS010000366.1 GCA_017853915.1 bacterium | reverse complement strand
GCCTGGCGCAGAACCAGGGAGTGATCCGCTCAAAACGCGAGCTAGCGAGCGTTTTGCCAGTGAGCGACGCGAGACCGCTGAGCGGTCGAGGCTATCGTTGAGTGGATGAATTATCTGAATGCTGCCCTAATTTAACTGAGCCCGTGGCGCGGCATCGAGAACAAACTCTCTCACGCTATCAAACTGCAGATTCGTATTGTCTGAAGGGTATCCGGAGTCAGCCTCACAAATATTCGGGCCGGCCCGAACCACCGCCACAATGCCATACTGACCATTCGACCCTTTCAGTAGCAGTGGGCCACCAGAGTCTCCTGAGCAAGAGTCTCCACCCGCGCTGACGGTTTCAACAGAATTAGAACTTACACCGTGTACATCAAGGTGTGTCGCTTTCAAAGCTTCGCCCCCAGCTTTCACCCGCTGAACGACATCTTGACCATCCTGATCGAGCCCAAATCCGTATAACACCACGGTATCGCCCTCTTTTACATCAACCGATGCCTCGACCGGCACAGGGCTCACTGGCGCATCCTCACCTATCGTCACTACCGCTACGTCATAGGGAGAGAACCCAAATGATGAATATAAAGGATGTTTGCGTGCCTTCGTGGTTTTTGCCGAAAATCCACTAATCACTACCGCCATCTCCTGACCGGAGGCGGGTATACAATGCGCTGCTGTAAGGACATCACGCGACGTGATGAAAGTGCCGGAGCAATAACCGGTCTTTGAGGCAACTATCGCCACTGCCGGTGGAGGCTCTGAGCACTCCTGCCCACCAGCGATCCTGAGCGTCGTGCAGGCATCATCATTCGAGCCGCCTCCCCCTGAACACCCGACCACACCCGACACTATTGCTCCGCTCAGAAGCACCGCACATCGAAACCTCTTCGTCGCCATACCCTCAATCTCACAGTTACTCGTCGGCGTGCCCGGACGAGCGGTTACCTTCTTCTAGCTTCGATATGCACAAGACGAACCACCTCGTGCCCTAGCTGGAACCGGTATACTAGAAATTTCTTCACCTTACCAATCACAGAATCATGTAATCATTGCGTTTCCCTGACGAATTTCCCGTTTAACTCATGTCCCCATCCATTCGTCGAAAACCAAAGCTGGCTCAAGAAACTGCGTCGAGTTATCAGGGAGTCCATCCCGAAGATGAGGTAAACAATTCATTTCACTCGGTTAAAAATGGCACTGCGGTTGTATTCAGTCTGCTGGCATGGTACCTGTACCTGACACGAAGTTCTTGACGTTCCCAACAACTAAGTTTGAGGAACGTGTACGGCGCAGAGCCCCGAGACAGTAGCCTCGAAATAACGGCCTCGCCACATTCACTCTTTAGGATACGAGGGTCTCCCATGGGATTTACATGCGGTATTGTCGGTCTTCCAAATGTGGGCAAGTCCACCATCTTCAACGCGCTCACTTCAGCAAAAGCTGCTGCGGCAAACTTCCCTTTTTGCACCATTGAACCGAACACGGGCGCGGTTCCAGTCCCTGATCCTCGCCTCGAAGTGTTAGCGGGCATCGCGAAGTCCGCCAAGCTCATTCCAACTCAGATCACGTTTGTCGATATCGCTGGGCTCATTCGCGGAGCCTCAAAAGGCGAAGGACTGGGCAATCAGTTTCTCGGACACATTCGCAGCGTAGACGCAATCGCCCACGTGGTCAGGTGTTTCGACGATGAAAATATCGTTCATGTTGATGGCTCGGTAAATCCTCGAAGAGATGTCGAGACGATCGATACAGAACTAATCCTCTCCGATCTCGATGCTGTGCAAAAACTGAAGCTGAAAGTCGAGAAGGCCGCTAAGACGGGTGATAAGATCGCAAAGACCAAGCTTAGCGTGGTTGAAGCTCTTGAGTCATGGCTCGGACAGGGAAAGCCTGCTCGAACACTCAGAGACTCAGGCCAACTGCAATGCCAGCCGGAGGATTGGGATGAGATCGCCACCAATCTCCTAACCTCAAAACCGGTGCTTTTTGTAGCAAACGTTCCAGAGAGCGAGATCTCCCACGAGCCGACGCTGGGCGGCCCGCTACCAGTAGACGCTCTTGCGACCTACGCGAAAGAAAACAACTCTCCGCTCGTTACAATCTCTGGACAGGTGGAGTCTGAAATCGCGGAGCTGAACGCAGAGGAACGCAAGGAATTTTTATCCTCTCTTGGGGTATCGATGTCGGGGCTTGATCGTCTTACCGTCGCTGGGTATCAGCTTCTCGATCTGATCACATTTTTCACCGTTGGCCCCAAAGAGTGTCATGCATGGACAGCTCGTGCTGGAAGCACCGCCCCACAATGCGCCGGCAAGATACACTCTGATTTCGAGCGAGGCTTTATTCGCGCGGAGGTTATCGGCTACAGAGATTACGTCGATGCCGGCGGAGAGGTAAAAGCAAAAGAGGCTGGAAAG
This sequence comes from bacterium, assembly GCA_017853915.1. GTDB lineage: Bacteria > Bdellovibrionota_C > UBA2361 > UBA2361 > OMII01 > OMII01. The sequence goes on along the minus strand of JAFMIS010000366.1, from coordinate 325 downwards.
ATGCGCACTGAGGGGAAAGAGTATCTCATGAAAGACGGAGACATCGTCCACTTCCGCTTTAACGTCTAACCTCTCTATATAAGAACTTTGATAGATCTTGGTCTTGGAGAAACGCTCCTTGCGAGAACTCTTATGCCCGCGGTGCGCGAGCACCGTTACTGAGCGTTACTGTTACTGAGCTTTCTGTTACTGGGCTTTCTGTTACTGAGATTTACTGGAGAGCCGAGATATCGTTACGGCAAGGAATCGTGGTGGACCTGCAGAGATTCGAACTCTGGACCCCCAGCTTGCAAGGCTGGTGCTCTACCAACTGAGCTACAGGCCC
>JAFMIS010000365.1 GCA_017853915.1 bacterium | reverse complement strand
ATTTCGTTGGTTTTGTGGGTGATTCGGCCGATAGCGGCGGAGTGGGGTATGAAATATTTCGTGCCCCGGAGCGAGGCCAAGGTGCTTCTGCAACAATGAGTGGTGATGTGTATGCCCTTTCGGTTCTGGGGCTCAAGTTATTTGGGGCTTCGTTTCCATCCGAGGGAATTCGAACTGAAGATCTACCGAAGTACTTAAGAAGCTTATCCCCTGAAATGCCAGTATGGTTGCAGGCAATTCTTCCGGATGTGCTGGCCAACCCGGAAAAAACACGATTGAAAAATGCCTCTCAGCTTCTCTCGGCTATTTCAATTCAAGCTGCGCATCAACGCGAGTTGGCAAAGAGTAGTGAGGTAAGCGCCGAGTACACCGTGAAGGCGCGAGCCGACGCCGAGATCCTCATGTCCGTTCCGATAGAGGCTGGGTCAACGACCACACTCTCCGGTCTGATAATTGGAATGATACTGCACCCGGTGGCAGCCACCCTACTCATCGTTTCAGGCTTGGGCGCGGCGGGATATTGGCTGACAGAGCCCATCCCCGCAGCATCAAATGCTCCGCCCGCACAGGTGATTCCGGATGAGCCTGTTAGTAAAGAATTTGAAGAGAAGTTAAATCACCTCCGTGTGAGTGATGATCCCAACGTGAGCGCTTTGTTTTATGACATCGTCGGCATTGCGGACTCACCGACCAAAAAGCGGGCAGTGGTCTCGGCGTTGCTAGAGCACGTGAAACGGTCCGGTTTTGAGCGTACATCGGAGCTGCTAGGCCAGCTTGCTCAGGAGGCGCACACGGTCACTCTAAGCGATTTAAGTCTCCTGGTGAAACTTCTTGATCGCACCGTTGCGAATGAGGAGCGCTTGGATGTTTTGACTCAATTGGAAAAGACGTATCCAGCGCGCGCGCACCGTCTCGCAGCTAGTATGACCCTGGATTCTCATGATGATGGCTTGTATAAGCCTGTGCTTATCCGTGGAGCTATGAAGACTCTAAAGATCGGTAGGGAGTCCGATATGCCGGAACTCTCAACCGCCGCGCTACTTGTGGCGGTCGACGCAAGTCGCCGGGCCTACCTTGGGGAGTTGAAAAAAGGTGAAATTGAAATTCCTCCGAGCGATCTCTGGTGGTTGCTGGAGAATTTTGCCGCGCAGCGCCTCCCTGATACGCGTCAGTTGGCGGAGATTGCGCAGGCACGGAATTTATCTTCCTGGCCCAGAGTTGTTTTTCTGCAAATACTTCGGCGTGTTGAGATTGATGGAGCCTCACCGGGCCGAAGTCTCGTCAAACTAGCGCGATTTGGAGCGCAGTCTCAGGAGGATGTGGTCAAAATTAGTGAGTGGCTAGATCCAGGATCCGTAGGGGCTCTCTACGCCGTATTAGCCGATCAGTCGAGTCCGCCAGTCGTGATTGACGTAGCGTTTGATGCCTTGGATGGAAAGCCGTTAACTGATGGCCGGGTCGGGGCTACCCTTGACCTCATCCGAACGAGGGATATGGAGTCTCGGCGATCCTACGCGATGCTGGTGGGCAACCTGGGGTTGATCGGCATAAAGGCTCCAGCCCGAGTGGATGAAAGTATCGAGGCGCTTGCCGCAGCACCTGACCGGAACGCCGTATGCCTTCTTCTGTTGAAGATAGGAGATGATGAGATTATACGGAGCGTGCTCAGTCATTATGGCAGCTCTCTAAATCCAAATACCTTAGTGGATTATCTAAGCAGCCCAAACTCCACCTTGCGTCTGGCGCTGATACCGTATGTTAAAAATGCCACTATGCTGACAGCTCGGGAGAAACTCACCCAAGCGTATGTGTTGGAGAAAGACCCAGAGATAAAAAAGGCTTACGAGCAGCAGATCCCCACCATCGGTGGCAGTATTCGCTAATTTCAGAATCAAAACTGCAGTATACGCGGTCATTACGAGGTACTGCATGGCATCTTGGGGCTTACTATCTGGTGTGTAGCGCGGTAGTCTGAGGGAGTCCTGAGTGTATACTCTTGAGTCGTTGTAAAGCTTGGAACTTAAAGGTGCGCCATCTACGAGGGGATGTATGAAGAGGGTAGGGATTGTTCTGGCTCTGATAGTTTGCTGTGCAGTTGGTTGTAGTACGGTTCCTCAAGCTGCACAGGAACTTGTGGGGAAACAGACTCCAGAGGCCCGTCTGATGCTGCTCGACGGAGAGCACGTGGCGCTCCGCTCGAAGGCCGGCACTAATGTCGCCATTCTTTTTTGGGCGACCTGGTGTGCGCATTCCAGAGGGGCAATTGCTGATTTTGAGGGGCTTGCCGAGAGATACGCGCACCGAGGGGACCTTGAATTTTATGCTGTAAGCGTGGATAAGAATGATGACTTTGAGTCGCTCAAAAATCGAATAGAGAGTCAAAAATTACATGCTCTCACCCATGTATTCTCCGGTAATGACGTGCAAGACGAGGCGTTTCTTGGTTTGAGGGGAACCCATATACCGTATGCCGTTTTTATCGACTCGCGTGGAGTTGTGCGATTTGTCGGAATGGGAACGGGTGGACTAGAGAATTTTTTAGATTCAAAATTTAGATCCTAGACGTGGTCCTGTATGGCCGCTTCTCCTTTTCTAAAAACATTTCCTGATCCCTTGTAGGGCTCTCGGGCCGGGCACCGAAGTGTTTCGGATAACGGTGAGGATTCGTTACCCATGTGCGAATGGGAGGGCGAGGGCCTCTACCCGTCCTTACCAGAGGCGCGTACTTAGCCCGCATATTGCATGAAGCCTACTACTA
>JAFMIS010000364.1 GCA_017853915.1 bacterium | reverse complement strand
ACCTAAGGAAATAATCGATGAAAAATGACGCGATTGAGAGTGTCTCGTATATTCTCGGAGGTGGGGAGTTCCCGATGTCACTCGACCGTGTGAACCAACAGCACCGCTCCTTTGATCATCGATAGGAGCAAGCCCGGAATCAAAGAGGCACTGGTGTTCGAGACGGCCCGTCGTGTCTGCTGTGTGGCAACCGCAGCGCTCGCAGACTCATAGATGTAGTCCGAGCTACGATAGAGCCAAATTGGTGCTCTTGTTTGTTTTATCCGCAAGGCAGGATTGAGTCAGGGGATGCTCGGAGGAGGGCGGCGCATCTGGCATATGCGTAGCTGAAAGTATGCCAGCGGAAGAGGAAGAGTAGGAGGCACATCATCCCGCAAACCGAGGTCTCCTGCTATGTACCTGAGTGTTTGGCGATACAGGGAGGCGTATGGGCAGGCGAAAAAGGCGCGAGGCTCGGCAGAGTGATCGACTTATCGAGCTCGGATTTGGGCAGGATGTTCCTCAGGACGGTTTTAGTGATCAACCGAGTTCAGGTGGAAAGATCGGTGGAGTTCGAGGCGCTCAGGAATATGGAATTGAGGGTGGCATCTCAGGTGAACAGGAGAGTCAAGAAGTAGGAGATGCGGTTGAGAGGAGGCTTGTCGCTGATGCAGAGTTTGCATCGAGTGGACTGGCGGAGTATAGCGCGGAGGGAACAGTTGAGTCTGAAGAAGCCGAAGACGTAGATGAGTTTTATGGCGGCGAGTATATCAGCGGAGACGATCTGAAGTGTCTCATAGAGGATCGTCTGAGGAGCAATGAGCATCTTCATCCTGAGTTCGTTGAAGTTGTTGTGGAGCCTGTGGGGCGCGTAGTCCTGTCCGGGAGCGTTGAAACAGAGTCCGAGAGTTTGCGAGTCTCGGAGATAGTAGCCGCGTTGCCCGGAGTACGGGAAATCGACAACAAGATTGAAGCGCGACGACCAGCACACTGACCGCATGCACACGACCTCACGTGAACGACGAGGCGGTGTGCTCCGTGCCTCTGGCTCTCGATGCCGCCCCTGGTGCGATTCATGCGATGTGCGAGCTAGGACTTTTCCGGTCTAATCATTCCGTGAGAGAGAAGGTCCTGAATATCCACCAATCCCACAGGGATGCTTCTCTCATCGACGACGATCACCTGATCGATCTGTCGTTCCTGGATGATTCGACAGACCTCTTGAGCTAATTGCTGGGGACTTATTGTAATTGGACTAGGCGAGCATACATCGCCGATCGGCTTGTCGAGGAAATTGGGCTCTTTTTCCAGGCAGCGACGTAAATTGCCATCCGTGAAAATTCCGATCAGCACTCCGGCGTCGTCAACTATGGCAGCCGCTCCCGGGCGGCCCCTGGTCTCAGTGATAGCGTGAAGAGCCTTCTTCGTCACAACCGATCGGTGAATAACGCAGTGCGCGTCTTCAGTGCGCATGATGTCGGAGACTAGCATAAGTGAGCGACCGAGATCGCCTCCGGGATGAAATGTCGCGAATTCCTCCCGCGAAAAGCCGCGTCGCTTCACCAGGGTCATAGCAAGAGCATCCCCAACTGCCATCATAACTGTTGTGCTGGTGGTTGGCGCTAATCCCAAGGGGCCTGCCTCCTGAACGTCTCCGATCGCTATCGTAATATCGCTGTGGCGAGCGAGGGTCGATGTAGTATTGCGGGTGATTGAGATGATTGTTGAGCCAAGCTGTTTCAGCGTCGGTAGAAGTCTTACAACCTCTCCGGTCTCTCCAGAGTTTGAAAGCAGTAGTGCTAGATCATTCTTTGTGAAACGACCGAGGTCGCCGTGAATGGCATCGGCGGGATGCAAAAAGAAGCTTGGTACTCCGATACTCGACAGTGTCGCTGAGAGCTTCATACCAACGAAACCAGCTTTACCCATCCCCGAGACAACGATCCGAGCGTGAGGACGCATTGCGAGGATCGTTTCAACCGCGACGGCAAAACTGCCATCCAACAGATCGGCTACTCGGGCAAGCGCCGAGAGTTCCTCACGAATAATTGATTGACCGTAAGCTACGTCATCATTCTCAAAGGTGTTGGCTGGCTGCCGTAGCTTGGAAGTTGCCGAGTTAGTCATAGTGGTTAAGTATACCGTGCCCCCTCATCCTAAGCCATGAAGGGGGGTGGATGGGAGTTGGCAGCCTGCCGCACTACCTAACTGCCTGATGTCTTTGATTTTAACGGGGGTTTGAAATGAAGCAGAAAGACACAGGTGGTGAAATAGGGGGGGAGGTTCGGCTCGACAAGTGGTTATGGGCTGCGCGTTTCTTCAAAACGAGAGCACTCGCCCACGCCGCTATTGAAGCTGGCAGAGTGTTCGTTGATGAGTTGCAGGCGAAGCCAGGGCGTAAGGTTCGTATAGGGCAGCGCCTACTCATTCGGACCTCTGCTGGAGAATATAGTATCACGATTAATAAGATTGCTGCTCAACGGGTATCTCCATCGATTGCGAGTACTTTTTACTCGGAGGACTCCGAGAGTAAAAGTCGTCGGGAAAAAGCCGCCGCCCTTCGCCAAGCATCCCGCGTAGATGCGCCAAGCGAGCGACCAAATACTCAAGATAGACAACGCTTGCGTCGTTTGAAAGAGGGCGAGTGGTAAAGGACCCCCTACCTGTGAGTTAGCGTTACCCGTATTCTTGTCTCCACACTACTTTCAGCGCAGGTAGCGACTTATACCTTGAGTATGGAGTCCATCGGTTTAGTCCTCAGGCTGTATTTTGGGCCAGCCCACATGC
>JAFMIS010000363.1 GCA_017853915.1 bacterium | reverse complement strand
CAATTACGTCATAAGCGGCGATAGCAACTCGGTCAATCCGCGTATGACCGGCACAAAAGCTGGGCTGTTATACACGACAGTTGTACCAGCACAGGGCAGCGTTCAACTCCGCTTTCGCCTCAAGAACTCCACTACCCCAACCAAGGAGCGCTTTACAAAAGATTTCGATGAAATATTTGAACTGCGACGATCCGAATGCCAGGAATTTTATGATTCAATCGTCCCTCCCAACGCCTCGGAGAACGAGCGTGAAATCATGGTACAGGCGTATGCCGGACTCCTTTGGACAAAACAGTTTTACTACTACTCTGTTCGCGAATGGCTCGATGGAGACCCTACTCAACCAACGCCATCTGCCTCTCGACGCAAACAAAGGAACAACGAGTGGGAACACCTGTATAATCGTGATGTGATCTCGGTTCCCGATAAATGGGAGTATCCCTGGTACGCGGCGTGGGATCTCGCTTTCCACATGATCCCCTTTTCAATTATTGATCCGGATTTCGCCAAGAGTCAGCTTCTGTTGATGCTGCGCGAGTGGTACATGCACCCAAACGGACAGATTCCCGCCTATGAGTTCGAATTCTCAAATGTTAATCCCCCCGTGCATGCCTGGGCATGTTGGCGGGTGTATCAGATGACCGCGAAAGACGGCAAAAAGGACAGGGTTTTCCTGAAGCGAACCTTCACCAAGCTTCTGTTGAACTTCACGTGGTGGGTGAATCGTAAAGACGCCAATGGCAAAAACCTATTTTCCGGCGGCTTTTTAGGGCTGGATAACATCGGGGTTTTTGATCGCAGCGCACCGCTGCCAAAGGGTGGGAGCCTTCAACAGGCTGACGCCACCGCCTGGATGGCTTTCTACTGCGTCACAATGTTGTCGATGGCTCTTGAATTGGCGCGAGAAGACGAGGAATACGAAGATCTCGCCTCTAAGTTTTTCGAGCACTTCATATCAATCTCAGCGGCGATAAATCACTTTGGTGGAACTGGATTATGGGATCAGCTCGATGGTTTTTACTACGACCAGCTTGAGATCGACAATCAGAGCATCCCTCTGCGAGCGCGGTCTTTGGTCGGTATCATCCCGATGCTCGTCGTAGAGATCCTTGAAGATAGCGTTGTCAATCAGTTGCCGGGCTTTAAGAAGCGCCTCGAGTGGTTTATCGCGAACAAGCCGGAACTCGCAAAACAGCTCGCTTCATCTGAGCGTATGCAGGCCAGCTCATCGACCGCTCGTGGCAGCGCCGCACCTCTTGGCCAGAGACTGTTAGCCATTCCGTCTACTGAACGATTATCGCGCATGTTGAAATACGTTCTCGATGAGAATGAGTTTCTCTCGACATTTGGCCTCCGGTCCCTGTCGAAGATTCACGCCGAATTCCCCTACCGCCTAACTCTTGAGAATAAAGATTACGGAATTGACTACTGCCCGGGCGACTCCAACACCGATTTCTTCGGCGGAAATTCTAATTGGCGTGGGCCGATCTGGTTTCCGGTCAATGCGCTGTTGATTGAAGCCCTCGACCGCTATCACACCTTTTATGGCGATTCCTTCACTGTCGAGTGCCCCACCGGCTCAGGGCGATTTATGACCCTCCACCAAGTAGCTGAAGAATTGAGTCAGCGCTTAAGCTCCCTGTTCGCGCCTAACGTGGCAGGGCATCGACCATGCCACGGCGAGAACGCGCGCTACGACTCAGATCCTTACTGGAAGGATCTGGTGCTATTCTATGAACACTTTCACGCGGAGACAGGCCGAGGACTCGGCGCGAGTCATCAGACCGGCTGGACCTCACTTGTATCCCTCTGCCTTGATCGCGTCATTCGAGCTCGACATAAGGCCAGCCCTCACGAACCACCAAAGAAGGGGCATGAGCCAAACCCTGAAGCCGAAACAGACATCCAGTTCGATGCGTAAACGCCGGTTTGGATCTAAGCGGCCTGTGAGCACACATGGCTCAGTCCTAAGCCCCTGGAAATGATTGCGATTTAAAATTGCTGGGCCCCCTGCAGGCTCTAATTTGTAACAAGCTCTCCCTTGTGAAGCCCCCGTTCAAAAGGCTGCATCTATACACAATACCCGTATGACGACCTGACCGATTTTTCGATGTGGTGGTCAGGGTCGTACAGCTAACAGCTCGCGCATGCGCACACTGTTCAGCAAAAACGTCGACGCGGGGCGAAGCATAATCTCCCAGGAGCCTGAACTCATGATGACAACTGACAGAGAAGCCATGACAGATCAAAAGACAACGATCGAGAAGCTTCTAAATGACGAACAAGTGCTTGTACACCTCAACCCACAACATGCGGGCGTGGTAATCCCCGCTCACCTCATGGACAATCGCACCGTGACTCTAAGGTTGAGCCGCTTTTTCAAAGGACGTATGAGCACCAGCTCTGATCAGATCACAGCTGAATTGCTTTTCGGCACTGAATACTTCATCTGCTCGATTCCCTGGACAAGTATTTGGGGAGCCTCGTCAGTGAGGGGAGAGGAATTTGTTTGGACAGAAGCCGCGCCGGCGGAGATCTTGAGTATGGTACTCGCGCACCAGGAATCGAGCCGCACACTTCACGGCTCAAGCTTTACGGGACGATCACGGTCAACTCGAAACGGCGCCAATCACTTGCGCCGAGTGAAGTAATCATCACACACTCAACGGTGTCTCAGCTCGAAAGATCTGAGCACTTGTATACACGTCTCCTGCCTCCAGCGTTACCGGAGAGAGAACGTTCGCTGACTCTATGCACAGCATGTGGGGGT